>JALSSR010000024.1 GCA_026984135.1 Bacteroidales bacterium | reverse complement strand
AAACTATGGAATATCGTCAATGCTTTGCAAAAAGGTTTGCGGGAGGCAGGACACGATATCGGTGAAACACAATCGCCCGTAACTCCTGTTTTCTTTAAGGGGGGTGTACCTGAAGCAACTAATGTCACAAAAGTACTTAGAGAAGAGTATAAAATTTTCTGTTCAATAGTAATTTATCCGGTAATTCCAAAAGGACAAATTATGCTAAGGCTTATACCAACGGCTATGCATACTCCGGAAGATGTTGAGTACACCGTTAAAGCTTTTACCGAAATAAAAAAAGACCTTGATAGTGGTAAATACTCAACCGATGAAATGGCGAAGATGGTTATTGAATAAATGAAAGAAAGCACTAAGAAAAAATTATTGGGAAAGAAGTTTTACGCTGTTTACAGACGTATGAGGTTCCTTTCCTATAAACGAAAGGTGCTTAAACAACGTGCCAAAATACGAAGGTCGGAGGAGAAGAATGCACTAAAGCCAAAAAGAAAAAAGTCGGATAACAGTCAAATATCTTTTGGATACAGGTTTTACAGGATAGTTCGTATTTTGCGGTTCCTGTATAAGAAACAAAAGCAAAACAGACGAATTGCAAAGGAAAAGAAAAGAGAGAAAAAGCTTCAGGAAAAGATTGAACTGGAAGAGGTTAGGGAACGAATGAGGCTTGTAAGAGAGGCAGAGCGTGAAGCCAATAAGAAACAAAAATCAAAGACAAAACTTGAGAAGAAAGCATTTAAGAAGAAAAAGAGAAGTGTACGCAGGTATATTTTCAGGCGAAGGCTAAGGAAACTCGGATATGAAATAAGACATTTCAATAAAGACAGCATTAAAAGAATCTTCAAGTGGCTTGTTGCTTTTGCCGAAAATAAAGATAAAAGGAACAATTTCTTTATCATCTCGACAAACTCTTTGGCAATGTTCCTCTTATCTTATTTTACTATTTATATTATAAGTCAGTTGATTATTGTTTGGGTTGCAAAATCATTTGATTACAGGACAATTCTTTTTTATTATAAGGTCTATTATAGTATAGATAGCGGAGACTGGACAGCAGATTCGGTAAAAATACTTTACAGCATGGCCCCTTTAACCGGATTGCTATTTGGAATTGTTTTTATTACCATATACAGTACTTTTAAAAATGAAAATGGTATCTTAAAATTGTTTTTCCTATGGGGCTTTATTCATGGAATGATAATGTTTTTCGGAGGATTGCTTTTGGGAACATTAATGAATAAAGATTTCGGTTGGGTCATAGCCTATCTTTATTATCGCGATACAGGTAAAATGATTTTTTCCTTACTGTCCATTTTTGCGCTTGTCGCAATCGGACGCGGTGTTTCCAAGTCGTTTTTAATATCCGGAAATTCATATTTTAACTTTGTTGATAAAAGTAATCGCAAATTATTGCTCTTTAGCCAGGTATTGATTCCTGCCATTATAGGGTCGGTCATTCTGGCTTTATTGAAAATTCCAAATGACCTCTATTTCGGAACTATGGATCAAGCTCTTTTTGAAGGACTTAAACTAAGTACCGTTATTCTTGTTTTAGTACCTGTTATTTTTACCTTTGCCTCGTTTGAAGCCATATATTTTGATGAGGAGCCGAGAAAAATCCGGCTTGCCTGGAAGTTTTTTGCGGCATCAATCATTATTGTATTGCTTTGGAGATTCGGACTTGCAAACGGAATATATTTCGGATAGGCATCCTTTTAACCTGTCATTTTTCAAGTGTTTTCATAATATCTTTTGAGAAAATTTCGGAAAAAACTTCCGCACCTTTTATGTTAAGGTGTGTTTTCGCATCGAATAATTGATACTTTTCCAAAAAAGCAGTATCATTGTAATAGTCCAAAATCGGTATTTTGTTGCTCTTGGCAATTTCTTTTATTTTCAAATAGGAAACACTTTGTGAGATATCGCTTTTTACGGCAATAGGAGATAAAACAAAAACAAGTTTTGTTCCGGATTCTTGTGCAATTTTAATAAATCTGTTAAATGTAGAAATTAATATTGTATCAAGCGCTTCGTTTTTTGATATCTCAATATCCTTTTCAATATCCGATTTTCTTTGATACTCAGGTATTACTCCATACAAAGGGACAAATCCTTTATAATCCTTTTGGTTGTGAAACAAATAATAAATAATGTAAGCTACGGAAGGATTATATTGGTATAAAACCGACATCAATTTATACTTTTCGTATGGTGATTTTAAATTTGCAAGCCGTCCTACTATATCCGGATACTTAAAATAGTATGGATATAGATCAACAATCATATTATATGCCCTTTTAAAAGTAACAAGGTAATAAGGTTCTATATTCAATATCAATATCTTAGGATGGTATCTTTTTAGAATTATTTCCTCAAGAGCCTGAACAAACAAAAGTCGTTGCCCTTCAACACCTGCATTGTAGCAACTCAAACCCGTTTGTTTTTCAATTATTTCGGGATAAAAATGATTAACTGCATGAGAACTCCCCATAATTAAAATACTATCCGTCACCCTTTCAAAAGAGTTGGTCAGCCTGTAAAACTTTCCTGATTTTTGTTTGAAAAAAGCATATCGCTCAATCCTTCCAAGTGAAAAATCAATGACTAATTAATATTTTCACAAAATCAATTTAAAGTGAAAAAATTATTTTAACACTTTTGATGTATAGTATTCAACCGGAGCATACTCGTCGGTTAATACCGGTAGATTGTCCGGTATTTTTGTTTTTACAAGATGACTCAGATATTTGTTTAATTCCGGTTTTACGCTGGTCGTTGAAAACTCTTTGCCGGATTTAATTCCAACCAACATAAAGTTCTGAAAATATGTCATTTGCTTCTCATCAGGATCAGGATATTGAACGGCAAACAGATACACCTGTGGAAATACACTCTTATAAGTGGCAAGTTCAGCACGCAGAAAATAATCGGTTTCATTATTGAAGGTCGAAATAATATTTGCCAAAACAACTCCGTCGGGGGTTAATGAGTTGTATATTGCCTCAATTGCTTCTTTCGTTGTCAACTGAAAAGGTACGGTTAACACCGATTTATAGGCATCCATCAATACCGCATCATACTTTTTATCTGTCCGGTTCAGAAAAGTCCTTCCGTCTTCATGATAAATATTCAGGTTGGGATTGTCGGGCAAATTAAAATGTTTTTTTGCAAGTAGAGTAAGCTGAGGATCAATTTCCACAACATCAATCTTTTTACCGCTGTAGTTTTTTAAAAAATACTTGGGAAATGCATATCCCGAACCACCGACCATCAAAACCTTTTTGAAATCCGGTTTAAAATGCTCAATAAGTTTGTAATATCTCAACACTTCAAATACAAGTCCGCTATCTTTATCAGTGTACATTGCCGAACTTTTTTCATCATTGATAAGCAACATCTTTATCGGGCGGTTTGTTGTTTTATCAGTAGAATTGTATATTATTACCCTGTTATACTGAGTGTCAACATCAATAAAACTTTTTTTGCCCGAAGTGGTTTTTATCCAAAAAAGAGCCAAAACCGCAATTGAAGCAACAGAAACTAAAATGTGGATGTAATTTTTTTCTTGAAGAAACAGAATAAGTGAAAACAAAAATAAAATTAACGGCAAAGAATAAAGAATATTCAGGAATCCCATTGAAGGCAGTAAAACAAAGCCGGCCATGAAAGTACCTGCAATACTTCCAATGGTTGAAAGAGCGTAAAGATTGCCGACAGTTGCCCCCGAATGCTCAATATTCAATATTCTAAGCTTAACCGTGTAAGGCAAAACGATTCCGAAAAAAATACTTGCGGGAGCAAAAAGAGCTATTGAAGATATGACGATTCTTAACCTGAAGCCTGAAACATATTTCATAATTCCATTAAGAAAATAATTGTTTGTTATGGCTGTAATCAAAACAAAAAGCCCTGAAAAGACTAATATCCAGGCAAGTATTGTCTTATCGGCTTTCAGCACTGATAGCCTGCCTCCCAACCAATATCCGAGGCTAAGGCTTCCCATAATAATACCTATCAGACTTGTCCAGACGAATATTGAAGTACCATAAAAAGGTCCCAAAACACGAGAGCCTGCAATTTCAAAAATCATTGTGATAGCACCGGTCAGAAAGACTATGGTTTCAAGCGTATATTTCTTCATTATTTTTTGATAACCTTTCTGTTTAATAAATTTCCTTTGCTCGTGACACGGATGATATAGACTCCCGACGAAAATTCGGATATATCAATCGTAAATAAACCGCTGCCTTTTGAAAAAGTCTTTTCAGCGGAATATACCTCCCCGGAATTTGAAGAAAACATTGAAATTTGACATTCGTATTTTCCTTCTCCCGAGTATGTTATTGAAATGAAATCAGTTGCCGGATTAGGTGATATCGTAAAATCTCTACCAAACTCAGACTCATCAATCCCGACATCTTTTTCCATTTCCACATTAATCACGGATGTTTCATAATTTGATATGCTTTTTGACGGGATAACTTTATCGAGATAACCCTGCAATGAGAATTTCAGGTCATAAGTGCCTTCGAAAACAGGCCTGAAATATGAACCTGTGTTTGCATCGGCATACACAAAAGAATTATCCGTATCATGATTCACAAGAGTTAGTTTAGCTGCAAGAGGTTCACCTGTTTCGGAATCGGTCACAACTCCCTGAAAACCATAAAGCACCTGTTCCGCATAATTCAACAAAGAGCGATAGTTATACTCCCAGTATAGAAGTAATTTGTTCTCCATCAGCAGTTTAGTGTTCGATATTTCAAGTGTAAACTCCCTGCAGCCGGCAAAATAGTTCATATAGTCTTGCCTTCCTCCGCTAATGGAGTACCAGGCATAACCGTTTGTAATTCCGTTGTTAAGTTGTGTCATATATCCAGCCGGAGAATAAAATTGGGCAGTATCGGCATATTCGCGACAAACAAATTGCCACCAGTCGTCATCAGCCGTTAACTTTGACCACGTATCCCAGGGATAATTACAAACTTCGGAACCGGAGTGTATGTTAACCGACATAGTGAACTGTACACTATCGGCAAGAGCCATAAAAGCCTCTGTCTCAGGTTGCCATTCATTTCCGTCAGGATGCGGACCATCCTCGGGGTCGGGATAATTTCTGTTGAGGTCAATATTATTTCCATTATATCTTTTTGCACCCCACACACTATTATTTCCCAAAGCATATGTCCCGTCCGGGTTAGCCAGAGGGTTAATCCATATTTCCGTATTATTTATAAGTTCGGTTATTTTGTCATCTGTTCCGTAACCCGAAAGCAGATAATCAATCAAATGAAGCATGGTTATGTAACCTCCTGTTTCGTCGCCATGCATTGTTGAAGTGTATAAAAAACGTGGTTCCACGTCAGTCGTATTTACGTTGTCAGAAATTTTTGCAACTAAAAGTTTTCTTCCTTCAACCGTCGTACCTATACTGAAAACATCGCACAAACCGGGATAATCGGACTGAAACTGATACATAATTTCTTCATAGGCATCATATGTCGGATAGTAATCCCAGTTATCAGCACTTTTTATTTCGTCAATTCCTCTTGTGTGCGGATGATTTAATAGTCCTGGAGCTGTCAACACTTCAAAATCTATATTTAACTTTGAAAAAGTTTCAAACTCCTTTTTATTGGCATAAGCATAAACCCAATTGTCATCGCTCATTCTATCAACTGAAATAACTTTTGATAAATTAGAGCTTATGTCATTGTTATGAAATCTAAAAAAGACTTCTCCCCTCTTGATTAGAATTTCCTTTGCTCTATCATTCTCATTAATACTCTGACTATTACCAAAAAAACTAATAAGTGATAAAAAAATAATAAAAACAAATGGTTTAGATTTTCTCATGATCTATTTTTTTGCAAAATTAATAATAATGCTCAGTATTTCTTATAAAAAATTATGTATATTTGTCATCTTAACTTAAGATTCAATATCTTTTTCAATGAATTTAAATACAGATGGCACTTAAAAACAAATTAGTAATAATTTTAATATTAAGAAAAATTTTGGCCAACATGTTATCGGTTATCCCCTGTGAAAGTTTATAATGCCTTTGAAACGGAAGCAAAAAAAAATTTGAGACTTAAAACCATTATCCTGACGACTGTTTGTTACTTTGGGACTGCTGAAAGCCGAATTATTTTTCAGAAACCATAACTCTTCTAAGCACCAGGCCCGGATGGATTTGTTTTTTCAATTCAACATTGAAATTCTTTGATATGTATTCATTCAACATTACATAATTATAATGGATATTATACCTCTTTTCTATTGATTTATTCAGAACAGAGTCATTTTCCGAAGTAACCAGCCAAAATCCATCATTAATATCATTAACTGCAAATAAACTGTCAAGTTGATTCGTACTTTTTAGAACCCATTTCTTCCTATCGAAAGGAGAATCAAAATCAACATTGACCGGAATTGGCACCACTTTGTGGGTTGGCAATCCAATATCAAGTATCAAAGCAAGATCATATCTAAAGCAAAAGACAGGTGCATTATCATTGTCGTTTGTATTAATGAAATCAGAAACTTCTTCATAGTGAACACCTTTTTCATCTGCTAAACCATAATGCAGCATATTAACAGTTACATTACCTGCAATCATTAATACTAATATTGAATATTTAACCTTAGCTGACTTAATCGCTCCCAGAATTAATCCCAACGCCATAATCAAAGGAAGCAAAAGTGAGATAGTATGCCTTTGAGCAATATTTCTTCTATCTGTTAGAAAAAGTAAGAAAGTAAAAAATATAATCAGAGTAATTGAAATAATAAAAAAATAGTTTCTACAAAAGTGTTGTCTTTTTAAATTTTCTCTAGCAAAAACAAAAATAATTACAAGTAAAACAAAAATAATTAAATAATGTAAAAATCCCGAAGGAACAAAATGGAAATAGGGAAACAGATAAGTAGATACTTTTCTAAATTGAAAATTAACAAGTGTTGATAATGATATTATTGGTCTATCTTGATAGGAGTGAATAGAGATTTGCTCCGTAATATTTGATATCAGCAAGATAACTCCAAGAGCAGGCAATAACATATCAATTACATATAAGCGAGCCGTATCCCATTTTTTAACAGTCAACAAAAAAATAAAATTACCAATAAAAAGAAATACAAGATAATACTGAGTATAAACAGCGATTAATGCAATTGCAGAATATAAAATTCGTTGATTAAGCGCCGGTTTTTGTTTGGAATTGTATATATTCAGAAATAGCCAAACTGAAACAACTGACATAAGTAATACTAAGCCATATACTCTGATCTCAAGAGCTGCCCACAATAGCAAGGAATTAGATGCAAAAAATAATATAATAATAAGAGGATTGATATTTGAAATATATTTTTTTGAAATCAAGTAAATAATAAAAATAGAAATAGTCACAGTGATTATTGAAAACAGACGTGCAAAGAAAACAGAATCACTCAGATATCTCCAAACTTTAAGTATGATAAAGTAAAATGGTGGTTGGCCTTCAAAATTCATTGCTCTTAACCAAACTTGCCTAAAACTGCCGGATGTCGTATGCAGGGTATACGCTTCATCAAGCCATATAAATTGTGACCTGGCAATAATGACTGCAACTATAAAGAACAGCAAAATTACCGTTAGAGCGAAGTAGAGATTTTTGTTTTTTTTAACATTAATTGTCATGTTTTTGAATTTCCCTGAGAATTTTAGTACTTATGTTAAATGATTCATCAAAATATCGTTTATTCTGCAATGAAAGAAATCCAAGACTAAGGAATTGTATTGCGATTAGTAAAACACCTCCTCCGATAAAAAAAGCATGCGGTCTGGTATTAAATGCAATAGAAATTGCCTTGGAAAACTTATCATCAAAATAGTTTGAAAGAACATTTATTTCGGGATAGATTGAAATGATATTTATTACTATCCATATAAATATATATAAAAATATTAAAGACATGATAATTCCTACAAGAAAGAAAAAGAAATACGGACGGAAAATAAACCCCGACATAAATCCTGAGAATATACCTCTGGCGATTCTCATTCCGGACATTCGCCCGGCAGCCTTATTTTGAAAACTCCAGTCAAGATGTGCCGGGATTTCAACTATTCTTGCTCTCAAAATAAACGCTTTATATATCATTTCCGGATTTATTTCATAATCCATTGCCTTTAAATTAAGAGACTTCAAAAAACTTGCTTTAAAAGCCCTCACCATTCCCGTGTACGTACTTAACTTCTTTTGTGAAGTTATAGACATCATTTTATTCACTACTTTACTGTAAAACAATCTTCTCTTTGGAACACCTGTAACTTTTCCCCCTTTCATATATGGCGATGCTATAACCATTTCGGCATCGGTTTCTATTATTTTATCAATCAAAGCGCCTATATGGTCGGGACTATAACTAAGGTCAAGGTCGTATGTGACAATATAATCACCTGCTGCCTTTTCAAAACCGGTTCTTAGGGCAGCACCGAGATTTCTGTTTAATTTATGATGGATTACTTTCAACTCTTGTCTTTTTACAGAATACTTTTCAGCCAATTCTCCGGTTGTATCACGACTTCCGTCGTTAACAATAATGACTTCCCAATTAAACCTTTTTTTTGTATCAAGATAAATAAAAATGGCATCCAGAGAGGATTCAATTATTGCTTCCTCATTAAATGCCGGTATCACCAGGGAAATAGTTTTTTTATTGTCCATCAGAATTATCTTTAATAAAACTATTAATATTCGTCTTACCCCATATCATATCAACAAGTCGGCTTACATATTCACGACGACAATGAAAATAATCATAATATTTGGACCTGTCATTAGAAAGCCCGTCAAGATATTCCATATCTATTGTCGGTGCAAGCGATTTCAAGTCCGACTTAAACCTGTCTCTGTCTTCTGTCAAGCCGAACTTTTTAATATATTTTTCTAATCCAATATAGTTTGGTGTTATCACAAAGCGAAAGGTAATATCATTCTCTTTGCAATAATCTGTAATTTTTTTAAGCTCTTTATAATAAGTTTCAGGATATTTATACTTTTTAAACATGTTTGTAATTCTGTATTCAGCAAGCGAATCAAGTTCTTGAAGTGTCATTTTTAAATAATAGATCTCAACAAGTTTTTCATTTTTTGTCAATGCATAATACGCATTATAGTATGAATCTTCAAGAAATTTGAAATTTGAGAAGTAAGTTATAGGATTATTTACCAAATCAACTCCGTAATTGATGAGATTATAATCTCTATATGCATTATAATTCATAAAGCCACATTGAAAATAGACATTCTTTAGTTTTGTAAGTTTTGTGGCATACCAAAAAAGTGAAAACATTGTTTTGTAACTTCCACCTGGAATATTAAAATTAAAATACTTTTCACCTGTTATTTCTCTAATGTATGCAGTATCAAAATACTTTCCCTGGGAATCTCCAATTAATAAATTTTCAATAGGTTTTCGTCGGTATGATATATACTTCCATATTACATTACCTCTTGGTTCAGATGCATTTGAACGGTTTAGTACCTTAATTTTATCACTATCGCTTATGACATGTGAAATGTTTATGAAATCATAAGGGTCAATAACGATAATAAAAACAATAACCAATATTATTGGTGAACTGAAAATCAATATTTTGCTTAAGTATTTTTTCATTTTAATAAAAACCTCTAAGATTAAAACTGCATGTAGACAAATGTCTCCTGATTATTACTAAAATAATATATACAGGCAATCATAACATAGTATCCTGTCCACCTGACAAATACAGGCAGCTTAAGTATCTTTCCCTGAATATCATAGCCTTTTTCCGAAAAGATTTCAATCAAGAACAATATAATAAATAAAGTTAATGCCATTATAAAATATTCCATATTTGATACAATTGAATACCCTGAAAACTTAAATGAAAAATTTTCAAACATTTGTGAAATAAAAGAAAATGCGTCTCCAATATTTTTTGAATAGAAAAATATTAACGAAAAGCTAAAAAACAGATATGTAATAACTCTCCCACTCCAAAGAACTACCTCTTTTGGAAGTTTTTTATAAAATCTAAGCCGTTGTTTTTTTGAAAGGAATTCATATGTAATAGCAATTGCCTGAAGTACTCCTAAAACAACAAATGTCCAATTGGCACCATGCCAAATACCAATTACTAGAAATGTAACAAATACAGAAAGAATAGCCGCATTATTTCCCCAGGCTCTGTACTTAATCATTAATGGTTTAAAAATAAAATCATTACACCATAATGATAAAGACATATGCCACCTTTTCCAAAATTCAGTTACGTTTTTAGCAAGGAAAGGACGGTTGAAGTTTGGCAGAAGATCTATACCAAAAACTTTTGCAGAACCCAGTGCCATATCCGTATAGCCTGAGAAGTCGGTATAAATATATATCGCCTGAATTAAAAATGTCACAATAAGAGGCATTCCGGAATATACGGATAGATTGCCATATGAATTAAAAACAATATCTGATAAATTGTTGGCGATGACTACTTTTTTAAACATTCCAAATAAAAAGAGCCTAAACCCTGCTGTAACTATAGCGGAATCAAATGACCTCAAGCTTTTTATTTGAGGAAAGAAATGATTTGACCTTTCAACAGGTCCACTGAGAAATTTTGGAAAAAAGATTAACATTAATATGTATTTCCCAATATTTCGCTCCGCTTTTTCAGTTCCCCTGTAAATCAATATTAAATTTCCTATTGACTGAAAAGTATAATATGATATTCCAACAGGAATAAGTATGTCCATATGAGAAAACTGAAGTGTTGAAGTGAAAAGTGACGAGATCACATTCAAATTATCAATTAAGAAATTTATATATTTATAAAATGCCAGTATTCCAACATTAGTAATAATAAAAAGTGTGTAAAGCCTTTTTTTGGTAATATTACTTTTGGAATTTTCAAGAATTATTCCAAAAAAATAATTTAATATTGAAAAAATTAATGTAAAGATTAGAATGTTTATCGAAAGCCATCCCACAAAAAGCAAACTACTTAGAAGTAATATAATCCATTTTTTCTTATCCGGAACTGCATAAAATATTACAAAAGTAATAAATAGTAAAACAAAATATGAAAACGAGGTTAGTAGCATTTTTTATACAAATCAGTTATTAGCAATAAAAAATTCTGTTTGCAATAGTATGAAAATTAATTAGAATAACTAAATATTTTGTTAAATATATGTTATTTTTTAGTTTCTATAATAATGTTGATACCTTTGCATAATAATTAATATTTACATTCTATGCTTAAAAATGTTTTTTGGGGTTTATATGCTTTATTCATTGTTTTTGTTACACTATCTGGTTGTAATAATTCCGGTATTGATAAAAATAAAAGTAAAAAAGTAAAGATTTTATTTTTGCACCACAGCACAGGAAGGATTATATGGAAAGGAAAGGATGAAAAAAGTACCACTGTTTCAAAACTTTTTGGAGAAAAAAAAGGTGTTCCTGAATTTATTGAAAAGTACAATAAAATAAATAATACAAACTATATTATTCAAGAACGCAGTTTTCCTAAAGCAAAACCTTATGGCTGGAAGAATTATCCTTTTGATTATTATAACATCTGGGTTAAAAATGGGGGAGACAAGCTATTTATGGAAGAACCTACACTCGAAATTCTCACAAAGCAATATGATGTGATTATTTTAAAACATTGTTTTCCGGGCAGTAATATCCTGAAAAACATAGGGATACCTGACGTCAATTCTGACCGGAAAAGTCTGGAAAATTATAAATTGCAGTATAATGCATTGAAGAAAAAAATGAAAGAGTTTTCTGACACAAAGTTTATTGTATGGACTGTTCCCGCATTGTTAGAATCAAAAACCACAAAAGAAATTGCATTGAGAGCCGACCGTTTTGCAAAATGGGTTAAAACAGAGTGGGATGATCCGGATGATAACATTTTCATCTGGGACTTCAGGGCACTTGAAACAGAGGGGGATATATTCCTTAAATCCAAGTATGCAAGAAATAATAATGATTCCCACCCCAATACGATTCTTGCAAAAAAGATAGCTCCTTTGTTTTGTAATAGAATTATTGATATTATTGAAACTAATGGTTCAAAAACAACGTTAACAGGAGAAATAATTCTTTAATCGGTAACTAAATAAATTATGACTGAAATTGATAAGATTAAAAATCAAATAAAAGATTTCATTGCTGAGACGGCAATGATTGAAAAAGAAGAAATAAATGATGATTCATTAATATTTGATGAAGGAATATTTGATTCAATGGGATTTCTTTCTTTAATTAACTTTATTGAAAAAGAATTTAAAATTAAGGCTGAGGATTCCGAATTGCTTGAGGAGAACTTTGAGTCAGTAAATGCAATGGTGAATTATATCACAAAAAAAATGAGCAACTAGCTTATGTGCGGAATTGCCGGAATACTTAATTACAAATCAACACTCAATGTGAATGAGGATAGCATTAGCTCAATGCTTTCATCTATTTACCACAGAGGTCCTGATGAAAGTGGTATGTATTTCGGCAAAGGAATCGGGCTTGGGAATGTCAGGCTAAGTATTATTGACCTGGAGACAGGCAAACAACCAATGATTGACGAATCGGGAAATTACATTATAGTTTACAATGGTGAAATTTATAACTATATTGAACTTAGGGAGCTTCTTTTGAAAAAAGGCTATTCCTTTACCACGACAAGTGATACTGAAGTTGTTTTGAAGATGTTCCTGGAGTTTGGGCAAAAATGTTTATCACATTTTAACGGCCAGTTTGCATTTGCAATATGGAATAAAAAGAAAGCCGAATTATTTCTTGCACGGGACAGGGTTGGAATAAGACCATTGTTTTATACGGAAAAAAACGGGAGTTTAGCCTTTTGTTCCGAAATAAAGGGACTGTTTGAACTTCCTTTTGTTGATCGCAAGTTATCTCAAAAATCCCTTATTCAAACTTTCACCTTCTGGACACCAATAGCGCCCGCCACACCATTTGAGAATATTTATGAGCTACCACCCGGTCATTTTATTTTTGTCAATGAAAAAGTTAAAATAACAAAATACTGGGATTATGACTTCTCCAACAAAAAAAGTGTAAGCGAAATTTCATTTAAAAGTGCATCAGATGAGTTTTATAACTTACTCCTTGATTCGGTGAAACTCAGACTGAGAGCGGATGTGAAAGTTGCCGCATACCTCAGTGGCGGCATTGACTCAACCGCAACGACATATCTAATTAAACAGATTTTTCCGGAGAATGTTGACACATACTCCATCGGATTTAATGATAAAACTTTTGATGAATCCGGTTACCAAAATGAGGCGGCAAGATATTTAAAAACAAATCATATAGGAATTTCATGCTCTGCAGAAGATATTGCAGCCAATTTTATTGACACCATATGGTCGGGTGAATATCCAATCTTGAGAACTGCTCCTACTCCACTCTATCTTCTGTCAAAAAGAGTTAGACAGGACAAAATTAAAGTTGTCATTACCGGCGAGGGTGCCGACGAAATGCTGGCAGGGTATAACATTTTTAAAGAGTCGAAAATCAGAAGATTCTGGGCAAAACAACCTGACTCAAGGCTTCGCCCTTTGCTACTGACTAAATTATATCCGTATCTACCTGCCTTTAAAAATTCCAATGTGAATTTGTTAAAACTTTTCTTTGGTTATAAGCTTAATGAAGTTAATAATCCTTTTTATTCTCATCTGCTAAGGTGGCATAATACTTCAAGAATCAACTCTTATCTGTCTGAAGAATTTATAAGTTCTGTCGGTGAACATAATCCTTTGGATGATATTTCGGATTTGCTGCCAGGCAACTATGAGAAATGGAGTGACTTAGCATTGGCTCAATACCTTGAGGCTAAGATTTTTATGTCGGGTTATTTACTTTCATCACAGGGCGACAGAATGGCTATGGGCAATTCCGTCGAAGGAAGGTACCCGTTTCTTGACCATCGTCTTATTGAATTTGCATCTAAGCTGCCCGATGAATATAAACTAAACGGGTTAACGGAAAAGTATATACTTAAAAAAACGATGGCAGGAAAGATTCCCGATTCAATTGTCTCGAGGAGCAAACAGGCATATCGTGCACCAATTTCAGTGGAAATTATTAAAGGAAAGTCAAGTCATTTTCATAACTATATGTCTCCCGACAATATTAATGATGCAGGAATTTTCAATAATTCCAAAGTTGAAAAGCTGATACAAAAACTGAAAACCGGAAAGAATATTTCGGAAGTTGATAATATGGCACTTATTGCAATTTTTTCAACACAAATTATTGATGGTATTTTTGTTAAAGATAAGCCATCATCATATAAAAATCACAAACTTGACAATTTAAAAACGATAATAAAAGATTTTTAACCGTAAAAATAAATATTATGAGCAAACAACCCTTTTCAAAAGATATTTTGGTAATAAAAGATATTGAGAAGCTAACAAATTCAATGGCATTAAAACTGAAAAAAGATATAGTAAAAGTTTTGAAGCGCAGAGGTGGTGTTGTCGGAATTAGCGGAGGTATTGACTCTTCGGTCACACTACCGTTAGTTGCAAAAGCAATGGGCAGTGATAATGTGCTGGGTATTATGCTTCCCGAAAAAGATTCAAGTTCCGATAGTTTTGAACTGGCAAAAGAACTGGCAGATAAGTTCAAAGTAAAGTATGTTGTTGAAAATATCAGTGAGGCTCTCGAAGGTTTTGGTTGTTACGGAAGACGCGACGAAGCTATAAAAAGAGTATTTCCCGAGTTTGATCCAGGAAAGCATAAATCAAAAATAGGAGTTGACAAATCAAGTATGGAAAGAAACCTTCCTCCCGTATTTCATTTGACAATTATTGACGAAAACAATAATGAGAAGAAAAAAATCCTTCCGGTAAATGAGTATTTACAAATTGTTGCCGCTTCAAATTTCAAGCAACGATCAAGAATGTCAATGCTTTATTATCATGCCGAAGCAAAGCATTATGCTGTTATAGGTACTGCAAACAAGCATGAAATAAATCAAGGTTTTTTCGTGAAATATGGCGACGGTGGAGTTGATTGTATTCCCATTGCAGGATTATACAAAACTCAGGTCTATCAACTTGCCGAATATCTTGGTGTTCCGCAAAGAATAATTGACCGGACTCCAACAACAGATACATACACTGCCGAACAGACACAGGAAGAGTTTTTCTATCAACTTCCGTTTCAGGAGATGGATTTGATTTGGTATGGATTCGAGAATGGCTATGACCCGAAAGAGGTGGGTGATGTTATGGGAAAAACGGAAGATGAAATAAAAAATATATATAAGAATTTCGCAAGAAAACAGAGGACAACCGAATACCTCAGGATGAAGCCCATAATTGATTACTAAACTTGCTGATATGAATGTATTTGACTATTTTTTTGAACAGTCAAAAAATATTGATAAAAATCTTGTTCCGGGGCCAAAAGAGCAGGTGTCATATAATGAAATTTTCCAAACTTCACTAAAACTGGCAATATATCTGCAACAGGAAGTTGGTACCGGACAAAATATTCTTGTCATTAGCGAGAACTCCGTGTTTTTTATATTGTCATACCTCTCAGTATTAAAATCGGGAAATGTTTGTATTCCAATGAATCCCGGACTGGAGGATAAACTCAAAAATGAGATTATAAAAGAATCCTCTCCTAAACTGGCTTTTATTTCAAAGAAATATAAGCGAAAATTTTCAGAAAGCCGGTTTCAGATTATATCAAATGATGATATTGAGGATATTATTGCAAATATTGAAAATGAAGATCAGGATAAAAACTTTGATAGCAATAAACTTGCAGAGATTATTTACACCTCCGGTTCTACCGGTGAGCAAAAAGGAGTGATGATCACACATAAGAATATCATTGCTAATACGGAATCCATTTTACAATATCTTAACTTAACCGTAAACGATACTATTGAAGTTGTTTTGCCGTTTTATTATTGCTACGGTCTTTCACTGCTACATACACATCTGAGGGTTGGTGGTTCTTTGGTTCTGAACAATTCATTCATTTTTATTGGTAATGTAATAGACGATTTAAAAAAGTATAATTGTACAGGATTTGCAGGCGTTCCCAGTCACTTTCAGATTTTACTGCGAAAATCAAAAGATTTCAAAAATATGGATTTTCCATCCCTGCGCTACGTTACACAGGCAGGAGGAAAACTTCATAACGTATTTATAGAAGAGTTCACAGAAGCTTTTCCCGATATAAAATTTTATGTTATGTACGGACAAACCGAAGCCACTGCAAGGCTTTCATATCTTGAACCTGAAATGCTTAAATCCAAATTAGGCTCTATTGGCAAAGCTATTCCGGGAGTTGAGCTTAGAATTGCCAATAATGATTTTGATGAAGTGAAATACGGCACTGAGGGTGAGATTATTGCCCGCGGAGACAACATAATGAAAGGATATTATAATGATTCCGAACTGACAGCAAAGACAATAAGAAACGGGTGGCTTTTTACCGGTGATATTGCAAAAAGAGACAAAGATGGATATATATTTATTACAGGTCGTAAAAAAGAAATTATTAAGGTTTCCGGAGTTAGAATAAGTCCTAAAGAAATTGAAGAAGTAATTGTGAGACATCCTCTTGTAATTGATTGCAGAATAAGAGCTGAAAAGGATGATATTATGGGGGAACAACTTGCCGCTACAATATATATATCTGAAAGTTCAATAGATAAAATTTCGGAAAAAGATATTAAGGAGCATTGTATAAAGTATCTCGCATTAAAAAAAATCCCAACTGTTATTAGTTTTGAAACGCAGCTGCCTTTCAACTCATCCGGGAAAAGGAGCATTTAAGCTAATGAATAAAAAGTTTACTTTTGCCTGCTGAAACCTTAGGAAAAAGTGTTGGAATAAAACAGTGAATAATAAAGATAATGAGTAGGAAAAAGACTATAATTGTTAATACCGTATCGAATATTGTCCGCTCTGCAAGCGCTGTATTGGTGGGGCTGATCATAGCTCCTCTCATTCTGGGTTATTTTGGTAAAGAGGTTTTCGGTATAAGGAGTTTTGTCGGAAGTATCGTGATAATTCTCAATTTTTTCTCTTACACCATCGGCTTATCGTTAATGAAATATGTACCTGAAATGGTAAGCAAGAAAAAATTTGACACATTAAATGAGCTTGTTTTTGCCATTCTTCCGATATCTTTCCTGCTTTTTTTCCTGCTTGGATTATTTTTGTTTATCTTCCCATATTTCGGAATGGACTGGTTCAATGTTGATCCTGAACTTCAGCCACTTGCCAAATCCATTTTTCAGATGATAGGTATTTTTACGGTTTTCAGATTTTTCGGCCCTGTTTCTTTCGGTCTGATAACAGGTTTAAACCGTTTTCATCTCAACAATTTAATTCAGTATGTCGGCATAGCGGGAAATGTTGTTGCATATTTTTATGTTATCTATACCGACTCCGACCTTTTTGTTTATTTATTGATTTTACAGTCATTTCAAATGGCGGTTTTGCTTATTCGCGTTTATTATTTAAAACGATATATGCCGTTTAAGATTAAACCTCAGTTTCCTAAATTCGGAGCCTTAAAAAAGACGCTAGGATTTAATATATATTTGATATTTAACAAAATAAGTGAACAATTGATGTACACCACGGATAAACTTATAATTCAAAAAGTTATGGGGTCGTCATCTCTTGCCGAATATCATTTCGCTGCAAGGTTAAATGATATGGGAACAACAATACTTACACTACCCTTATCTGCTCTACTCCCGAATATGTCGGAAGCTTTTGCGAAAAACGACAAAAGTTTTATAAAAAATATAAATCTTTTAGGTGCAACAGTTTACGGCATTTTAGTTATCCCTCCTCTGTTAACATTATTTTATTTTGCAGATGACTTTATCCGATTATGGCTTGGTGAAAAATTAGGGGACGGCATTGTTAATACTATTATGGCAACAAGATTATTTATACTTGCACAAATATTTGTAGGAACGTATCGGATTATAATCAACTCTTTTACTGCAAAAGGCAGAGTTAAAGAAATGGGATGGGTTACTTTTCTATACAGCTTGGTAAATGTCGGACTAAGTTATTATTTTGTTCATAAAACGGGTATTATAGGAGTTGTAATCCCGACAGTATTTTTTTGGGTCATTATTTACCCTGTCACCTTGGCTTATGTAATGAGAGATGAGGGTTATTTTACGGCAAAGGAGTACTTCCGTTATGTTTATCCTTCATTAATAAGCATAATTGCGGTTTTCACATTTACATACTTTGCTGATATTAAGGCTGTGAACTTCTTTGAATTAATGTGGAAAGGTATTCTCGTTTATGCTTCGATTATATTGTTTTATTTCATTTTAGTTCCAAACAGCATCAAGAAATCGCTTATTTCGGGTATAAAAGATTTTATCAAAAGAAAGAAAATCAAATAAACGAATATGAATGTCAGGTAAAATATATATTTTTGAATCTTTGTTTCCTTTATTAACGAAAAAATAATCGCATCGGATAATGTTAAAAAAAACCATAGTAATATTTGTTATACTCTGCTCCCTGGAATTTTATAACTTTTCCTTTGTTCCCGATAGTGCGACAAAAGCAATCGGAATGGTCGGTATTGCCGTTATTATTGCATTTCTTGTTATACATTTGATTTATGACAGCAAAATACCGTTCAAATTAAATTTTAAAACGGAAGTGTGGCTATTATTATTAGCTGTTTTCCTAAGTATGTTTATTGCTTATTACGGTCATGGACAACCATTTAAATACACTATTATTGCGCAAAGGTTTATGTATGTTTACCTTTTTTATTTTTTATTGGCATATCTTAAACCTGACAAGTATGACTTAATGAGAATAATAATATATTTTGCAATAGCATATTTTGTGATTTACCTGATACAATATGCTATTTATCCGGCACGCATATACAAAGGCAGGGTAAGCCTTGACAGAGGAACAATAAGAATATTTTTGCCCGGCTATACATATTTGCTTACCGCTTATTTTATCGGGCTATACCAATTTTACAATACCAATAAACTAAAATATATTGCAATTGCCGGAATGGTAATAATTATTTTAATACTTCAGGGTACCCGGCAAAGTATGGCGGCAGTTGGACTTCTCACCGTTATTAGTATTTTAATAAGTAAACAGGCAAAATCAAAATTCACCTATCTCTTTTTAATATTGTTAGCAGCAGCAGCAGTATTTTTCCTTTTTCAAGATATAATTATGAACCTTATTGAGGTTTCGATGGAGCAAAAAGAAGAATCGGCGGATGATATACGAGTGCTCTCGGCAACTTTCTGGCTTACGGATTTTATGCCGAACAAACTAGCATATATATTGGGAAACGGAGTGGATAGCCAAAATGCACAATACGGACTTCTTATTCAATATTACAAAGACAAATTCGGTTTTTACCAAAGCGACGTCGGGTTGATTGGCACATATTCGAAATTTGGAATTTTATTTATTCTTGCCGAACTCACTATATATTTTAAAATATTTAAGAAAAAATTACCCGATGATATAATTTTTATTAAATATGTTTTTCTTTTTAGTTTTTTGACAATTCTTACCGGAAGTGATTCATTCATTGATATGGACGGAATAGTAGCAAACAGTGTTTTACTTTATTTAGTGGATATTTCAATGTATGAAGAGTCAATTTCTACTGATGAAAGTTAACCCGGAGTATTAATAAATTCATAATAACTGTTAAGCACTTTTGAACATTTTAACTTTTTTTATGTTTTCTCATTTTATAAAATAATAATAATTTGTTTTGTTTTAATAACTTTGCAAATATTTTGAAATCAAAAAAGTATTAACTGATAAAATTAAAAAAATGGGAGTATTAGTAGGTAAAAAAGCGCCTCTGTTTGAGGCTGACGCCGTAGTTAACGGTGGCGAATTTGTTGAGAAATTTTCACTGGAGCAGTACATTGGAAAAAAGTATGTAGTTTTCTTCTTTTATCCTTTGGATTTCACATTTGTCTGCCCCACGGAGATTTTAGCATTCCAGAAAAAATTGGATGAATTTGAAAAAAGAAATGTGGCTGTTGTCGGTTGCTCTGTGGATTCACATTTTTCGCATTGGGCATGGTTAAATACCGAATTGAAAGATGGCGGTATCAAAGGTGTTAAGTTCCCTCTTGTATCGGATCTCTCAAAAACAATTTCCGAGAATTATGATGTCCTTGCAGGTGAGTATGATATTGATGAAGAGAATGGCCAATCTGTTTTTGACGGGGCTGCAGTAGCATACAGAGGATTATTTCTTATTGATAAACAGGGCGTTGTTCGTCATCAGGTTGTAAATGATTTGCCATTGGGTAGAAGTGTTGAAGAAACACTTCGAATGGTTGACGCATTACAATATTTTGAGGAGCACGGAGAAGTTTGTCCGGCAGACTGGCATCCCGGTGATGATGCTATGGAACCAACTGCCGACGGTGTTGCAAATTACCTCGCATCACATTAATTACAGTTGACTTTAAACAAAAAACCTTCTGAAATTAATTTCAGAAGGTTTTTTGTTTTTATAGCTTTATGAATTTTCTTTGCAAAATAGATTTATCATTGATAATATATAGGATATAAACACCTTTGGGATAATCACCTATTCTCAATTTAGTATTAAATTCCGTCTGATAATTCTTAAATTCTTTTTGCAATATCTCCTCCCCCCTCACATTGAATATTCTAAGTGTCACTTTATCGCTCCGGATACTATTTATTCCAATATTTATATTCTCCTCAGCAGGATTAGGAAATAGCGACAACATCACCTCAGTTTGGGAAAACGTTTCGTTTTCTCCGGTTATCTGTAAGACATTAATTGTAACGTTTGACTCAACAAATAGATTGCCCGGCCCGTTATCTTCGGCTTTTACAGTTAAGATAAACTGCGGATTGATTTCATAATCCAAAGCTTCGCTGTTAATAACCGTTATTACTCCTGTTAAAGAATCAATCCCGAATGCTTCATCCGTATTTCCTGAAGTGATGGAATATGTTATTGTCTGACCATTGTCCGGATCTGTTGCTTCAACTATCCCAACTTCTGTTCCCACTTCACTGAACTCATCTGCCTCAAACGTATAGTCTCCTATTTCAGGTACTTCATTTACATCGGTCAGGTTAACCGTTACGGTTGCCTGAGCCGTCAGATTTCCTACTCCGTCATCCTGAACCTGGACGGTAAGTATAAAGACAGGAGTTGTTTCATAATCCAGTATTGTACTGTTTGCTACTGTTAAATCTCCCGTGGTGGAATTAATTGCAAAAGCATTATCCGTATTTCCGCTTATTATACTATAAGTTAAAGTTTGACCTGCATCAGGATCTGTTGCAACCACTGTTCCTGCCAAACTACCGTCAGGACTGTTTTCTGCAATTGAAAAACTCTGATTTTCTATCTCAGGTGCCTGATTTACATCTGTCAGGCTAACTGTCACTGTTGCATCATCAGTAAGATTGCCCTGTCCGTCATCCTGAACCTGAACCGTAAGATAATAAACCGGATTAGCTGCAAAATCAAGAACAGTACTGTCTGCAATTGTTAAATCTCCTGTTAAAGGATCAATGGCAAAGGCATTATCCATATTACCTGAGGTTATACTGAAGGTTAGTGTCTGACCGTTATCAGGGTCTGTTGCCTGAACAACACCAACCAATTCTCCCGTTCCTATTGTTTCCTCAATAGTGAAACTTTGATCGTTAATAACAGGAGATTCGTTCTGATCAATCAGATTTACAGTTACAATTGCTTCATCAGTTAAAAATCCTGAACCGTCATCCTGTACCTGTACAGTCAAGTCAAAAATAGGATTGGATTCGTAATCAAGCGCACTGCTATTGGAAACGGTAAGCTCTCCAGTGGAAGAGTTAAGTGAGAAAGCATTTCCCGTATTGCCCGAGAGTATTGTATAGGTCAAGGTCTGACCATTATCGGGGTCCGTAGCTGTAACTGTTCCGACCTGTGTCCCGTTGCTGCTGTTTTCTGCTATGGAGTAACTCTGGTTTTGAATCTCCGGTGATTCATTTACATCGGTAAGATTAACCGTTACGGTTGCCTGAGATGTCAGATTTCCGGCACCGTCGTCCTGTACCTGTACGGTTAAACCGAAAGTGGGATTTGTCTCATAATCTATTGCTTCACTGGTTGCTACTGTCAAAACTCCTGTGGTTGAGTTCAGACTGAAAGCATTTCCCGTATTGCCCGAAAGTATTGTGTAGGTCAAGGTCTGACCATTATCGGGGTCCGTAGCTGTAACTGTTCCGACCTGTGTCCCGGTATTGCTGTTTTCTGCTATAGAGTAACTCTGGTTTTGTATTTCGGGATTCTCATTTACATCGATAAGATTTACCGTTACAGTCGCCTGATTTGTAAGATTTCCGGCTCCGTCATCCTGTACCTGTACAGTCAAGTCAAAAACAGGATTGGTTTCGTAATCGAGTACACCACTGTTGGATATGGAAAGTTCTCCCGTTGACGAATTTAGTGAAAAGGCATTGCCAGTATTACCCGACAATATGGAATAAGTAAGTGTTTGGCCTACGTCAGGATCTGAAGCAACCACTGTTCCAACAGCTGTTCCGTTACCGGAATTTTCAGCTACTGAAAAAGTCTGGTCTTGAATTACAGGCACTTGATTAACATCCGACAAACTAACTGTTACTGTAGCATTATCCGTTAAGTTTCCAACTCCGTTATCCTGAACTTCGATATCAAGAAAATAAACAGGATTTGTTGCAAAATCAAGAACAGTACTGTCGGCTACAAACAACTCACCACTCAAAGAATTTATTGCAAAAGCGTTGTCAATATTTCCCGAATTTATGCTGAAAGTAAGAGTTTGTCCGTTGTCAGGGTCCGTTGCCTGAACAATACCAACCGATTCTCCTGTTCCTATTGTTTCTTCAATAGTGAAACTTTGATTATTAATAACGGGAGGTTCGTTTTGATCTGTAACGTTAACCGTAATTGTTGCTTGATCAGATAAAGTTCCCTGTCCGTCGTCCTGAACCTGTACCGTTAAACCGAAAGTGGGATTTGTCTCATAGTCTATTGCTGCGCTGTTTGATACTGTCAACTCTCCTGTGGTTGGGTTCAGACTGAAGGCATTATTTGTGTTTCCCGACAATATTGTGTAGGTCAATGACTGGCCATTATCAGGGTCGGTAGCTGCAACGGTTCCAACCTGTGTTCCGTTATTGCTGTTTTCTGCTATGTAGA
>JALSSR010000023.1 GCA_026984135.1 Bacteroidales bacterium | reverse complement strand
TCATTTGTTTTATCCGCATCAAAAAAACGGTCAACCATCAAAAAATAAAAAACCGAAGCTCTCCAGTCGTGACGAGACAATTCATCCGTATTAGCAACCGGTTTTCCCTTTTGTAAAGGTATCAGTATGTCGTTTGACTCCCCGTTTTTGTTATATGCCCAGGCACGAATATATGAGCGTTCCGGCTTTTTCGTACCGCAAGGCAGTGAAACGAGATAACCGTCGTCCGTTTTAATAACGTCATAATCAGGTAATTGAAAGTTTTGCCAAAAAACTATCAGTTCATCAACAGAGTTTTTATATCCTATCAAAATCTTCCCATCTTCTTTCCACGTATAAATTTCCGGCTTTGGACCTTCTGCACCTTTGACCTTTAACAGGGAATTAAACCCACCGACATTATTATCAACCGTATCAGGATTTGCGGGGTCAAGAATCCAGTCTCCGTCAATCACAAGCTTGTACTGATAGTTGCCGGGAAAAAGCAGTAAGTCAATTGACCAGATTCCGTTTTTATTTTTGAAACTTGAACTTTTAGGGTTCCAACCGTTAACTTCCCCCGCTATTTGAACGGATTTCACATTCCTTCCTTTCGGATCAAAGGTAAGAGTGACCTTTTTCTTTTCCGATTTTTTCAACAATATTGAATAAGGGTTACCTGTAATCCAGACCTTAAGAACCGTCAGAGGCGGGACTTGCCGCTCCTTTTCCCAAATCAAAAGAAACTTTTTATCAACGGTAAGTTCTCCGTCCAAAACCTTCGGTATTGTAACGGAATCAATCAATGAAACATCATTAAAATAGTCACTCAAAACAATTTCCGTTTGTCCGGGATTTAACCTGACCGGAGTGGCAAGTCCTGTAATCTGCGTATCAACGGGAAAACTGTCCTTTTTCTGTGAACAGGAAAATAAAATAAGAACTATAAGAAGGCCAACATAGTTTTTCATATTTGCTAATTATTTAACGGAAAAATACCGACAGTGTTTTATAATGCCAACTTCATTATTTATCCTCTCATAATATCCTCAATCTCATCTACTGTTTTCGGGATAGGTTTACCCAAAACGCGGTGTCCCGTTTCGGTTATGAGGATATCGTCTTCAATTCTTATTCCTCCGAAGTCTTTATATGATTCAACCTTGTCGTAGTTAATAAAGTCGGTGAATTTACCCTCATTACGCCACATATCAATCAAAGCGGGAATAAAATATATACCGGGCTCGATGGTAAAAACATATCCCGGCTGATGTCTTTTTGCAAGGCGAAGGAATGCCGTACCGAATTGCGAACTGCGTTTAAACTCGTCATCATAACCCACATAATCCTCCCCAAATCCTTCCATATCGTGCACATCAAGCCCCATCATATGTCCGAGACCATGTGGAAAAAACATTGCGTGTGCTCCTTCCCTGACAATATCGTCAACATCACCTTTCATTAATCCCACATCTTTCAGCCCTTCTGCAATGGTGCGGGCTGCAAGAAGATGAAGGTCAAGATTGGGGATGCCGGGCTTGGCTGCATCAATTGTTTTGAGGTTTGCATTCAGAACTATTTCATAAATCTCCTTTTGACGGGAATCAAACTTTCCACCCACAGGAACCGTACGTGTTATATCGCTTGCATAGTGCATAGTTGTTTCGGCACCTGCATCGGTAACCATCATTCTGCCGGTCTCAAGGGTGTTGCCGTGATAATGATTGTGCAATGTTTCGCCGTGGACGCTCAAAATTATCGGAAAGGAAACAGGCCCGCCCATAGCAAGGGAGATGCCCTCAATTGTGCCGGCTATCTCACGCTCAACAATGCCGGGTTTGGCCATTTTCATTGAGGTTGTGTGCATCTCATAGGCAATGGCTACAGCTTTTTCAATCTCCGAAATTTCATATTCATCCTTTATCTCTCTGAGACTTACAACAGCTTTGATAAGTTCCACAGAAGCATTCTCTTTAATCTTTCCGACGGGAATACCCAATAATTTCTCAAGCTGGATAAAATTTTCACCCCTGTAGGGAGGCAGAAAATGAATCTTTCGCCCCTTTGCAATAGCATCTTTAATAAAATCGAACAGAGTGCCGAAGGAAGCAGTATTTTTCACACCGACTCCGGCAGCTTGTTCTTTAACCGAGGGCTGTGGCCCCATCCAGATGATGTCGTCAATATCCACATCATTTCCAAATATATAATCCTTATTTTCATCAATATCCAAAACACCTGCAAAATCGGGATGATCAAGTCCGAAAAAATATAAAAAATCACTATCCTGTCTGAAATGATAAGTATTTGCCGGATAGTTATAAGATGCCTCGGTATTACCCAAAATCAAAACTATTCCGCTTTGCATTTTGCTTCTTAAGCGGTCTCTTCTGCCGGTATAAACTGTTGAATTGAACATATTTTATTATCTTTAATGTTAATATTTTTTAAATTTCGGGCTAAAATATTCAAATTCTTTGAAAATAAGCGGAACTTTATTAAATTTGTGACTTAAAAAAAGTTAAAACTATGAAAGTAAGAAGACCGGCAGTTGCCGGAAGGTTTTACCCCGGAACTGCAACAGAAATAAAAAACATATTGGAGCGGATACTTAGGCACGAAAAAGAGAACATCAACTATTCTCTTGCAGGGAAGGATATTATTGGAGGAGTTTCACCGCATGCAGGATATATGTTCTCAGCATATCAGGCTGTTCATCTTTTTGAAATATTAAAACATTCGAAAAAACAGTTCGATACTTTTGTGATAATCAACCCAAATCATACGGGCTATGGTGATGAGATTTCAATTGATGAAAATGATACGTGGGAAACGCCTCTTGGACTTGTAAATGTTGATGATGAATTGAGGGAGAATCTGGGATTTACCGTCTCGTCCGATGCCCATAAGTATGAACATTCGGGTGAAGTTATGGTTCCGATGCTTCAATATTTCCTTGATTACCGGTTTAAAATTTTACCCGTAACTCTTTCGCATCAAAATGTGGAAAATGCAAAACTGATAGCAAACAGAATATTTGAGACCAACAAAACTATGAACCGCAAACTCTTTTTCATTGCATCTTCCGATTTTTCTCATTATGTCAATCCCGACCTCGGCAAAAGACTCGATGCTTTCGTGATTAATGAAATTCTAAATCTTAATCCGGAAGGTGTGTACAGGGAAATAAGGGAAAAGCAGGTTTCGGCTTGTGGTTTCGGGCCAATAATGACATTGATCGAATATTCAAAACTTATTGCCCGGAAACCTGTGGCTGAGATTCTTAAGACAGGTAATTCCGGAGAGGTAATCCCTTCGGACGAGGTGGTTGATTATGTGAGTATGATATTTTATGATGATGAAAGTAATTTCTGATCGTTTTTAAATACAGATACGAGCTACTTATCATTGTCATTATATTTGTCGAACTAATATTTATTTCGTTTACTCGAAAGAAAAATGAAGTAAAATTCCATTCTGCGGTATAATTGTTGTTATAAATACTATTTTTGCAAACAAAAAAAGATACAGATATGAAAAGTTCAATAAAAACAGCGTTTTCATTTTTATCAATAATTTCCTTACTTTTACTCGTCACAGCTTGTCCGTCGTATGACGAAGAATATCAGGGTCCTACAGGGCCAACACCTGCAACCATACATGCATTGCTTGACGGTGTAGCTTGGCAAACAACTTCAAGGTCGGCGACCGTAGAAAACGGAAAAATAACTATTTTGGGAGGTGTTTCAAAAGGACAAACACTGAAAATGGTTGTTTTCAGCGACAGTATCGGTAATTTTCCCGTTGGTCAGGGTTCATCGCACTATGCAACCTATGCTTTCGGGAGTAATACATTTTCATCAATAAATGATAAAACGGTAGGAGAAATTGATGTTCTGTCAATAAGTCCGTCGGATTCGCTAATCAGCGGAACTTTTTATTTCAAACTCTTCGACTCCAATGATCAGTCGGTTACTTTTCTTAACGGGTTTTTCACAAATATAAAATACAATTTGCCCAAAAACAACAAATAAAACTAATCCTGCCTTCCCAGATTACTAAATCCTTTTCTAATGATATTCAAATCATTAACAACTTTATAGTCTCTGGCATAAAGCAGGTTAAGCCTTTCGGAAGTATCGGAAGAAATATCTCTGTGCTTAATAACATCGGACGGTGTGAGTACCCCCGGCCGAATCTTCGGCAATATCTGTAAATTGGAAGTATGCTCCCTGTCGTATCCTACCCATGACTTCTTTCCAAAAAGTACAAGAAAAATATTTTTCAAAAAACCAAAAGGCTTTTTCGTAGCAAAAAGCAACAGCGGGTAAAGAAAAAGGAATAGAAGCCCCATAACAATATCAAGAAATCGCTTGCTTCGCCTGTTATTCACTTTTGAAATGGAGTCGAGTTCAATAATATATATATCACCGGAAGTATTTATTGATTGACTTCCGATAATAGACAGGCTCTCGGGAGGAGCAATTTTAAATTCCGTTTCCGTGGAACTCAATTCCGACATTTTATCAATAATCTTTTGAGCAGGAATATCTTTGGCACAAAAAATTACTTCATCAATATTATAAATGTTAATAATATCGTTTATCTGATTAATGTTTCCGATAAAACCGTCATTTTTTGTCTGGGAATCATCAACACTGACCAATCCGATAAAGCCGGGTGTCAGATCTGCTGTTCTTAACAGTCCGGCAACACGTTCGGCCTCATCCTTATTCCCGGCAATCACATAACGACGGTTCGACTTAATCCCTATCTTATAATTTCCAAACCCGGCAAAATGGAGTGTAAATCTCACGAAAGCCATTGAAATCATTCCCCACACAGCTCCAAAAACTATCAGAGCCCTGGAAAACCGGTAATCTTCAGGCAGCAAAGCATATATTGTTAAAATAATTACGGTGCCGATAAACATTCCTTTAAAAATTTTAAGCAATCTGACAGGTTTATCATAACCACCGCTAAGATAAACGCTCATCAACCATACAAAAATATAAACGGGAATGGCAATACTCACAATATCAGACGGATACTGGCCTCCGGCAGGAAATACAACATTGTGCTCCCAATAATTCTTTATTCCCATAATTCCGGCTATCAGCAGCAATGTATCGAGTAAAGGCAGGGCGGCACGCGAAAGAAAACGGTTAATAATTGCCAGAGCAGCTCTGAAATATATTGCAATATTTATAAGAAATGAAAAGAGCCT
>JALSSR010000022.1 GCA_026984135.1 Bacteroidales bacterium | reverse complement strand
GTTTAATCTGGGATTTATCTATAAAGACAAACTTGAAAATAATGACAAAGCAATTGAATCTTTCGAGACCCTCGTAACCCGTTTCCCCGACAGCAAACATCTTCTGCAATCCTACTGGCAACTCTATAAACTTTACACAAAAGAAGATAGTATTGACAAAGCAGAGTTATATAAGGGGCTTATTGTACAGAAATATCCTGATAGTGACTATGCCAAACTTTTAACCGATCCCAATTATTACAAGGAACTTGAAGCCGAAAAAAACCGTGCGCTGACATTATATGATGAAACTTATAATTATTATGTGAATGGCGATTATTATATGGTTTACAGTAATTGCGACAGGGCTTTGAGCACATTTAAGGAGCCAAAGGATATTATGGCAAAGTTCGAGTACTTGCGGGCGCTTTCACTTGGCAAGATAGAAGTCACCGACTCTTTGAAGGTAGCTCTCGAAGGTCTGGTAAAAAAATATCCCGATAGTGATGTCACACCTCTTGCTCAAAACATACTCGACTATCTTGCCGGCCCGACCGATACAACCTCTACCGCAGCAACCAAAGAGCCTGAAGAGAATTATGATATCTCCATTTATGAATTTAACCCTAACAGTAAACAGATATTTGCAATTATTGTTAAAGGAGAAAATGCAAACATTAATGCTCTTAAGGTCAGAGTATCCGACTTTAACTCAAAGAATTACAGAATCGAAAATCTTTCAATCACAAGCATACTCCTTGATATGTCAACTAATTTTATTATGGTAGGCAATTTCAGCACTATTGACAAGGCAATGACATATTATAATTCAATAACTACAAACGAATATGTGTTTGCAAATATTAAAAAGGAGGATCTTAGCACATTTGTAATATCTCAGGAAAATTATCCGGTTTTTTACCGTGATAAAGACGTCAAAAAGTATCAGGCTTTCTTTAAAAAATATTATTTTAACAACCAATAAAAAGGTTTATTATTTTTGTGAAAATTATTTAGTAATTTTATGTTCAAAAAAAAACAAAATATTATGGCTAAAAATATTATTAACGAATCAAAGCCTAACACTATTGTTGAGGGAACTGTTATAAAAGGTGAAATAACGGCAAACGGCGACTTCCGAATTGATGGTAAACTTGTGGGCTCCATTAATTCCAAAGGGAAAATTGTTGTAGGAACAAGCGGTATTATCGAAGGGGAAGTAACTTGTAAAAATGCGGATTTTTCAGGCTTTATTAAAGCTAAAGTTGTTGTCGAACAATTGTTATCACTCAAGGCATCATCAAAATTGCAAGGTGATGTTGTTACGGGCAAACTTGCTATTGAACCCGGAGCAACTTTTACAGGAACCTGTAATATGGACTCCGGTGCACAAATAAAAAATACACATCCGGGAAATGACCAAAATAAAGAAAAACAAAAACTCTTTAAATAATTATGCAAGATACTCAAACATTGGCATGCAAATGTTGGTTATTATTCTTGCCGGTGTTTGGGGTGGAGTGGAATTAGACAAATGGCTTAATACGACACCCGTTTTAACTGTTGTTTTGTCATTGCTTGCAGTGTCGTTATCCATTTATTCCGTTGTTAAAAATTTGCTAAAATAACTCTGATATGGGTCAACAATATATTTCTTTCCTGAAAAAACTTACTCTGTTTTCACTTATTCTCGCCATTCCGGGTTTTATAGCTGCCTTCACTCTCCCGAAAGAATACATTACACCCACTCTTCCTTTTCTGTATATCTTCTTTTATTCTGCCACAACAATCGTACACTACCTGCTTTTGAAGATATCGGTAAAAAAACCTTCTGCGTTTACAAATTATTTTATGCTGCTGACCTTCGGAAAATTCATTTTCTACCTATCTATCATTCTTATCTATATTATTCTTAATAAAGATGATGCAAAACAATTTGCAGTTACATTCCTGATACTTTACTTCTTTTTTACCGCTTTTGAAGTTGTATTAAGTTTGAAACAAACCGCACATAAAGAGGTTGACAAGGAGTGAATAAAAAAGTCTTCAGTGCCGAAGCTTTGCTTTGTGCATACTCGACCGGAGGTCGGCATCTTCAGTCTCCAGTCTTCAGTCCACAGTCTTCAGTCCACAGTCTTCAGTCCACAGTCTCCAGTCCACAGTCTCCAGTCCACAGTCTTCAGTCTTCAGTCTTCAGTGCAAAAGTTTCCCTTCATACACACTTGACCATAAGTCGGCATCCTCAACCATAACCCGTTATAAGCCCCAACTTCTCCATCCCTCTTTTTTTCGCCGCGTCGTTGCGTCGCCGCGTGATTTTTTCAGTCCACAGTCTTCAGTCTTCAGTGCAAAAGTTTCCCTTCATACACACTTGACCATAAGTCGGCATCCTCAAAATAACCCGTTATAAGCCTCAACTTCTTCATCCCTCTTTTTTTCGCCGCGTCGTTGCGCCGCCGCGTGACTTTTTTAGTCGGCAAAAGGACTATCAACACTCCTCCTTCGCCCCCGATACAGATAGCTATCAAGATGAAAGAGCGAAAGAGGGTAAACCTAAAACCTCAAAACTTCCAAACTTCCAAACTTCCAAACCTCAAACTTCCAAACTTCCAAACTTCAAAACCTCTATCCCTTCATCTTTTTACTAACCTCAAGCATATGCAGCTCAAGATCTTCAAGAAAATTATCTATTACCTTTATTTTAGAAAGACCGATTTCAAATGCCATTAACACATTCGGTATGGTTTTGATCTTTTTAACCTTATCCTGCAAGAACTTTTCGGAAACCTGCCCGTTAATCAGCAGAAAATAATCTGTTGTCTTTTCGGAAGGGAATAACTTCACCTTTTTGTTGTGATTTATAAGAAGATAAAAATTTACTTCACAATCGGGATCATGATAAAAATAGAGGGGATAATAAATCAGTTCATCCAGTTTTTTATTGTAAACCGGAATATCTTCCGTTCTTTTAAGATGAATTTTCAGCGTTTCATTTAGCTTATAAGCCACCCAGTAATCCTTTCTATGGCAGGATATTCCCACAAGAGAATTATCCCGGTCAAAATCAATATCTATCTTTACTTTCTTTGCCATATCAAAACATGATTACACACATCAAAAGTAAAAAAGAATTCCATATAAAAATGAAAAAGAATAAAAACTAATCAGGATTTGAGGCTGTTTTACCATCAATCAATACAAGAGCTTTTTCGGCTGCCAGTTGTTCCGCACCTTTTATAGCGTAATCCTGTGCTGTGGCAACTTGTTTCTTATCAATAAGAACCTCAACAAGATATTGCTTACCGTAACCGTTTCCTATTTCCTCAATAACTTTAAATTCAATGGGTATTTTCTCTTTTTGCGACCACTCAATAAGCTGACTTTTATAATTTGTATCTTCATCAACCAGTTTGTCAATATCATAGTGAACCTCAATCACTCTCTTTATCAGGATTTTTTTAGTAAAATCATATCCCTTATCAAGATAAAGTGCTCCTACAAAAGCTTCAAACGCATCACCGAGTAGTGATTTACTAAATCCGTTTCCCGATATTTCGGAAACAACCAAAACATCAATACCAAGCTTTCGCGACAGCTTATTCAACGAGTTACGGCTAACGATCTTGGAACGCATTTCGGTGAGAAACCCTTCCTCTTTATACGGAAATTTCTTAAAAAGGTAATCTGCAACAATTGAACTTAATACTGCATCACCGAGATATTCAAGCCTTTCATTACTTACTTTAAAGCCGTTAATACGCTCCTGAGATGCCGACTTATGCCTGAAAGCAAGGCTATACAGCGAAATATTATCAGGAAAAAACCCGAATATATTTTTAATAGTATAAAATAATTTCTTTTCGGAAGAAAAAACCGACCTTATAGGAGATAAGATACTCAAAGTTTACTTTTCTTTACACTTCTTAAAAATGATTGATGCATTATGCCCTCCGAAACCAAAGGTGTTACTCAGTGCGAAATTGATCTCTTTTTTCTTACCTTTCCAAAAAGTGAAATCAAGATTATTATCAATATCCGGATCATCGGTAAAATGATTTATCGTCGGAGGAACAAAATCATTATTAATAGCCAGTATTGTTGCAATGGCTTCTGCCACGCCGGCAGCGCCAAGAAGATGGCCGGTCATTGATTTTGTGGAGTTGATTGCTATTTTATAAGCATGCTCTCCAAAAAGCTTCACAATTGCCTTAGGCTCAACAACATCACCAACCGGAGTGGATGTTCCGTGTGTATTAATGTGGTCAATATCCTCAGGTTTGATTCCCGCCTCCTCAATGGCATATTGCATAGCTTTAAAAGCTCCATAGCCTTCGGGATGCGGGGCTGTCATATGATGAGCATCACCCGACAAGCCGCTACCAACCATTTCGGCATATATTTTAGCTCCACGTTTTACGGCATGTTCATATTCTTCGAGTATTAAAGCTCCGCCGCCCTCACCGAGGACAAATCCGTCTCTGTCCTTATCAAAGGGCCTGGAGGCGGTTTTAGGGTCATCATTACGCGTGGAAATGGCATGCATAGCATTGAAACCACCTACACCGGCCGGAAATATAGCTGCTTCAGAGCCACCCGAGACAAACATATCCGCTTTACCAAGACGGATAAGATTAAAAGCATCAACAATCGCATTTGCAGATGAAGCACAAGCGGATACAGTAGCATAGTTAGGTCCCCTGAAACCATACTTTATTGAGATATGGCCCGCTGCAATGTCGGCAATCATTTTTGGAATAAAGAAAGGATTATACCTCGGAATACCGTTACCCGTGGCAAAATTACCCGTCTCCATTTCAAAAGTGTGTACACCGCCAATACCCGATGCCCAAATTACCCCAACTCTGTCTTTGTCAATTTTGTCAAGGTCAATTCCCGAGTCCTCAACACTTTGTGTGGCAGCAACCATACCAAATTGAGCATAGAGGTCATACTTCCTTGCTTCCTTCCTGTCGAAATGATCCAAAGGATTAAAGTTCTTAACCTCACATGCAAACTTCGTTTTGAATTGCGATGCATCAAAACGTGTTATGTCTCCTGCCCCGTTTGCCCCGTTTTTCAGGCCTGTCCAGTATTCATCAATACTGTTGCCAATGGGGGTCAGAGCACCAAGTCCTGTTACTACTACCCGCTTAAGCTCCATATTTACAGAGTTTTTTTACTTTGCGTTGTCTTCAATATACTTTATTGCATCTCCAACCGTGGCAATTTTTTCTGCCTGGTCATCAGGAAT
>JALSSR010000021.1 GCA_026984135.1 Bacteroidales bacterium | reverse complement strand
GGTGTCCTTAGTGCCGATGAGTATCGCGCAATGATAAAAGACAGGTTTGCGGATAATGACGATGTTATTTCTAAGCTGGGAACTTCCAATACCGACTGGCAGGATGAAATATACAGGGCATCTTTCGGGCAGGATCATTATCTTAGGTTTTCCGGAGGAGTAAAAGTATTGCCCTACAGGGTTTCAGTAGGTTATTCAAATCAGAACGGTATATTGAAAACGGATGAGATGCAGCGTACTACAATTAATGCAGCTTTAACTCCTTCCTTTTTTGATGATCATTTGACGATTGACTTTAATATACAAGGATCATTTATTAAAAACAGATTTGCAAACCGTGGTGCCATTGGTGCTGCCGTACAGTTTGATCCTACCAAGCCTGTAAATTCCGACTCTACTTATACGGTTCACTTTAATGACGATGCAGGTAATCCCGATTCGTTGACAACTGATTATGGCGGATATTATGCATGGATACAAGCAAACGGTGCTCCCGTTACTCTGGCAACGGCAAATCCTGTGGCTCTGCTTAATTTGACTGATGACAGGTCAAAAGTCAACAGGCTGATTACAAATATGAAAGTTGATTATAAGTTTCATTTTCTCCCCGACTTGAAAGCAACGCTAAATGTGGGATATGACGGGTCAAAGAGTGATGGAAACTACATTGTTCCCGGATATGCGGCATTTTCTTTTGATCCGGTTCATGGAGGAGGTTCATATAATCATTATGAGCAGGAAAATAAAAACAAACTACTGGATTTCTATCTGGATTACAACAAATATTTTGATCGCGCAAAAAGTCAGCTTGGTGTGATGGCCGGTTACTCCTGGCAGCACTTCTGGAGGTCAAATTATTCTGAAAACGGAAACTATGCAAGGGATTTTAATCTTGATACTATTATAGATAAAACCGAGCTTTATCTTGTTTCTTTCTTCGGAAGATTTAATTACACATTTAAAGATAAATATCTGCTTACTTTTACATTACGTGACGATGGTACCTCAAGGTTCTCGCCCGAAACACGATGGGGGCTTTTCCCTGCCGCAGCACTTGCCTGGAAGATTAATGAGGAAGGGTGGATGTCAGGTGCCCGGAACATATCGCAATTAAAACTAAGATTGGGTTATGGTGTTACAGGTCAGCAGGATATCGGGCTTGGTAATTATCCCTATCTGCCAAGATATACTTACGGTCAAATAAATGCTCAATACCAGCTTGGTAACCAGTTTTATACAACACTACGTCCCGAAGGTTACGACAGTAAGATCAAATGGGAGGAGACTACTACCTGGAATGCCGGATTGGATTTCGGCTTTAAACAGGATAAATATTACGGATCTCTGGATTTCTATTTAAAACAGACAAGTGATCTTTTGAACTTTATACCTGTCCCGGCCGGTTCCAACCTTACCAACTATATTGTTACCAATATTGGTGATATGGAAAACAGGGGTGTTGAGTTTAGTTTCAATACCAGGGCTATTGCAAAAAAAGATATGGTATGGCTGATTGGGTTTAATACAACCTATAATGTCAATAAGATAACCAAATTAACCGCTTCCAGCGACACAAGCTATCTGGGAGTTGCTACCGGTGGTATTTCAGGTGGAGTGGGAAATACTGTTCAAATGAACAGTGTCGGTTATCCTGCAAATTCGTTCTTTGTTTACGAACAGGTTTACGACAACAATGGTAAGCCAATAGAAGGACTTTATGTTGACAGGAACGGTGACGGACAGATAACCGATGAAGACAGATATCATTATAAAGACCCGGCTGCCAATTTCACTTTCGGCATAAATACCGATTTTCAATATAAAAACTGGGATTTCTTCTTCTCCGGAAGAGCGAACTTCGGAAACTATGTATATAATAATGTCAGCTCGAACAACGGAAACTATGAAAGACTTTACAGGCCTGAAGGCCCTTACCTGAGTAATGTTACTTCCGATGTTGATGAGGCAGGATTCCAAACTCCTCAATATCTTTCGGACTATTATATCCAGGATGCTTCTTTCTTCAGGATGGACAATATCGGTCTGAGCTATAAGTTTGATAATCTTCTTCCTGCAAAGGACAGGCTTGATATTCAACTCTCTTTCACAGTCAATAATGCTTTTGTGATAACAGGTTACAAAGGACTTGATCCTGAGGTGTTCGGAGGTATTGACAATAATCTTTATCCCCGTCCAAGAGTATATGTTCTCGGTGTTAACATTACATTTTAATAATATTTAAACTATAAAAAAATGAAAAGTATATATAAAATAGCAATAATTATTGCGGGAATGGTTCTGGTATTACCGTCTTGTATCAAAGACCTGGATACCGTTCCCATTGATCCCAATGTTGTGACTTCCGCAACTGTTTATGACGATCCCGCTTCCTACAAAATGGTTTTGGCAAAGCTGTATGCCGGACTTGCCGTAACCGGACAAACAGGCCCTGCAGGTAATCCCGATATAAGCGGTATTGACGAAGGTTTCGGGCAATATCTCAGAGGTTACTGGTATGCACAGGAACTTACTACCGATGAGGCGGTCATTTCCTGGAATGACCAGACTATCAAAGACTTTCACTGGCAAACGTGGAACTCCAGTGATGTCTTTATCACGGCTTTCTATTATAGAGTTTTTTATCAAATATCTTTATGTAATGAATTTATCAGAGAAACTACGGATGCAAAACTTGACGACCGCGGTGTTAGCGACCAGTTGAGAGCCGATATCGGACATTACAGAGCCGAGGCACGCTTCCTGAGAGCATTGAGTTACTATCACGCTCTCGACCTTTTCGGAAATGTTCCTTTTGTTACCGAAGATGATGAACCCGGTGCATTTTTCCCTGAACAAATTAACAGAGCCGATCTTTTCTCATATATTGAAAGCGAACTTAAAGCAATTGAGGGACAATTGGTTGATGCAAGACAGAATGAATACGGAAGAGCCGATAAAGCTGCCGATTGGATGCTTCTTGCAAAACTCTACCTCAACGCGGAAGTTTATATCGGGCAACAAAAATATACCGAATGTCTGACTTATTGCAATAAAATAATTGCTGCCGGCTATACTCTTGAACCGAAGTATGAAGACTTATTCCTTGCCGATAATGATAATTCCCCGGAAGTTATTTTCCCTATTGCTTTTGATGGAATCCATACAAAAACATGGGGTGGAACAACCTTTATTATACATGCGGGAGTTGGCGGTGATATGGTGCCACAGGATTATGGAATTGACGGTGGTTGGGCAGGAACAAGGACAACGAGTGCTTTGGTTGACAAATTCCCCGACGAAACAGGTGATGCCGACGGACGTGCGATGTTCTTCACCGAAGGCCAGACCAAAGAGATTGTGGATATTTCCAATTTTAATGACGGCTACGCAATCACAAAATTTAAAAATATCACTTCCGAGGGTTTAACAGGTTCCGACCTTACTTTTCCCGATACGGACTTCCCGTTGTTCAGGTTGGCTGATGTTTATCTCATGTATGCCGAAGCTGTACTTCGCGGTGGTTCGGGTGGCGATATGGGAACTGCTTTAGGATATGTTAACGCACTTCGCGAAAGAGCTTACGGTGATAATTCCGGCGACGTTTCGAGCATTGACCTGCAATTCATTATTGATGAGAGAGCACGCGAACTCTATTGGGAAGCAACAAGAAGAACAGACCTCATACGTTTCGGAATGTTCACTACTTCGGACTATCTGTGGCCGTGGAAAGGAAAAGTTGCCGACGGTATTGCAACCGATGACAGATATAATCTTTTCCCGATCCCGTCGTCAGACATAACTGCTAATCCCAATCTTGTTCAAAATCCGGGTTATTAATTGATAATTTAAAACGTTAAAAAGATGAAAAAAATATTTTTTATAATAGTTGCAATTGCCGGACTTGGTTTCGTATTCTCTTGTACAAAAGAGACGAAAGATCCGGTATTGGATATGTCGCAAACGGTAGCTCCTGCAATAACGTCTCCTTCCGACGGCGAAGCATTTGTGCTGCTTTCCGATAATGCCGACAGTATTATGGCAACGTTTAACTGGTCGGCTACCAAGTATAATCTTGATAATCTTGAATCAACAAAATATCAGTTGCAGATGGACTTTGCAGACAGTGGTTTTGTGAGCCCCGTAACAATTGTTTCAACTGAGGAAACATCCTATTCTATTACTGTCGGAGAGATGAACGGACTGCTTTTATCAATGGGTGTTCCTGCCGGTCAGTCGGCAAATCTGAAATTCAGACTTTATTCTTATGCCAACAATACCGTGGATTTTACGGATATTTATTCAACACCTATTTCTTTAACCCTGACTACCTATGCGAGTATTGTGGAATATCCCAAACTTTGGGTTCCCGGTGATTATCAGGGTTGGGATCCTGCTTCCGCTCCTAATATTTATTCCTTTACAAATGATAATATTTTTACAGGATATATCTATATGCCGGAAGGCGGGACTTATGAGTTTAAGTTTACTTCAGATCCCGACTGGGCTCATACGAATTATGGTTACGGAGGTGACGGACTTCTTGATACAGACCCGGGTGCAAGTAATCTGTCTGTCCCCGGACCCGGTGGCTATGCTGTTGTTGTTGATATTGAAGGCCTTACCTGGTCGTATGAACTTCAGAACTGGGGTGTGATAGGTGAATGGCTCGAATGGGCGGAAGATATTAATATGGAGTGGGATGCCGAAAATCAATATCTGTACCTGACAACTGATGTTACAGATGCTCAGGATAACCGTTTTAAATTCCGTGCTAACGACAGCTGGGATGTTAACCTTGGTGCAAAAAACCCCGATGACGGTACTCTTGTACCTAATGGTGCCGATATACCAATCCCCGAACCCGGCAATTATACCTTTATTCTTAAGTTCACAACTCCCGAGCCCACTTATGAATTGATAAAGAACTAAACTCTGTATGGCAGGCATAGCTGCTTGCATAAAATAGTAAATTGAAAAGCGGGATATTTCCAAATCCCGCTTTTTATTTTAGATTCTCCCACATTTTTTTTATATTTTTGCAAATTCAATTAAATGCAATAAATATGAAAATGACAAAATCCTTAATTCTGCTGGCAATTAGTATGTTAATTGTCAATCTGCTTACAGCTCAAACCGCCTATACCAATCCTGAATTTCCAACAGCAGACGAAGAAGTTACACTATACTTTAACGCAGCCGGGACGCCTTTGGAGGGATATAACGGAGATGTTTATACACATACGGGTGTTACTGTCAACGGCACACAGTGGCAATATGTTATAGGTTCATGGGGTAATAACTCCACACAACCTCAGTTAACAAGTCTTGGAAACGATCTGTACAGTCTGGATTTGGCACCCACGTTACGTGATTTTTACGGAGTGCCCGCATCAGGCGAAATATCCGAAATATGTATGGTCTTTAGAAGTGCCGACGCTGCCACACAAACCGAAGACCTGTTCCTTGATGTGTTCAGTAACGATCTGAGTATCATTATTCAGGAACCGGAATCCTCCGGCTTTACAGTTAAACTGAACGACCCCATTGATGTTGTTGCTGCCAGTCCGCTTGCCGACAGTATGTATATGTTCGTTAACGGTGACCAGTATGCTGCTGTTTCGGGAACTTCCGTTCAGGAGACCATTCTTGCCGATAATTTCGGAACGTTCTGGAATGACATCTGGGTGAAGATAATAGCTAAAAATCAGACGGCTATGGTTGCCGATTCATTCTCCTACGTTGTTATGTCCGATCCGGTAATTGCCGAATTGCCCGACGGTATGGTTGACGGAATAAACTATATTGACGGCTCAACGGTACTGCTTTCGCTATATGCTCCCGAAAAAGAGTATGCTTTTGTCATTGGTGAATTTAATAATTGGCAAACTGTGGAAGATGGATTTATGAACAGAACTCCCGACGGAAAGCACTACTGGATAGAACTTAGCGGACTTACTCCCGGGCAGGAGTATGCTTACCAATATTTTGTGGACGGTGAGGTGAAGATAGGTGATCCGTATTGTGAAAAAGTACTGGATCCCTGGAATGACCAGTATATTTCCAATTCAACATATCCGAATCTGAAATCTTATCCGGCAGGGCAGGATGGAATCGTTTCTGTTTTCCAGACTGAACAGGATGAATATGAATGGCAGAACACCGGTTTTGAGCAACCGGCGGTAACTGATTTGATTGTATATGAGTTGCTTGTCAGAGACTTTACAAGTCAGCATACGTATTTGTCGCTTATTGACACTCTCGGTTATCTTAAAAATCTCGGGATAAATGCCATTGAATTGATGCCGGTAAATGAGTTTGAAGGAAACCTCAGCTGGGGCTATAATCCTAATTTCTACTTTGCTCCTGATAAATATTACGGTCCGAAAAATACACTGAAACAGTTTATTGATGCCTGCCATGGTGAGGGTATTGCTGTTATACTTGATGTTGTTTATAATCATTCTTTCGGAACATCACCCTATGTAAGACTTTATTGGGACTCCCAAAACAATCGCCCGGCAGAGAATAGCCCGTTCTATAATCCCATTCCGAAACATGATTTTAATGTCGGGTACGATATGAATCATGAAAGCCAGTCAACAAAACAATATATCAGCCGCGCCTTTAAATTCTGGCTTGAAGAGTATCACGTTGACGGATACAGACTTGATCTCTCGAAAGGATATACACAAAAAAACACACTCGGAAATACAACTGCCTGGGGTCAGTATGACCAGTCGAGAATAGATATTCTTGAGCAGTATGCCGATTCCGTATGGTCGGTGAATGATAAAGCATATATGATACTCGAGCATTTTTCCGAGAACTCGGAGGAGAAGGTGCTTTCAAACTACGGGATGATGCCTTGGGGTAACGGTAACTACAATTATAACGAAGCTACCATGGGATGGCTCTCAAATTCCAATTTCGAATGGATATCTTACAAAAAAAGAGGCTGGTCGCAACCTAATCTTGTCGGATTTATGGAGAGCCATGACGAGGAAAGGCTGATGGCAAAAAATATCAATTACGGAAACTCAAACGGCACCTATAATATCAAGGATACGACCATTGCCCTTCAGCGTCAGCAACTTGCGGGTGCTTTCTTTTTTACAATTCCCGGGCCGAAGATGATATGGCAGTTCGGTGAGCTTGGATATGACTATTACCTGAACTATCCGGGAGTAATCGGTGGTGACGATCACCGAACCGACCAAAAACCTATTAAATGGAACTATTATTCCGATTACAGGAGAAAGCTTTTATTTGATATTTATACTTCTTTGATCAACCTGAAGAAGAATTATGATGTTTTCCGGACGACTGATTTTACACTTTCCCTTGACGGTGCAACAAAAAGTATTCATCTTAATGATGCTTCGATGAATGTTACGATAGTCGGAAATTTTGATGTTACTCAACAAAATATAGCTCCGGATTTTCAACATACGGGAATGTGGTATGACTATTTTTACGGCGATTCGATTAATGTTACTAATACAAATGGTAATATTTCCCTTGAACCGGGTGAATATCATATTTTTACGGATGTAAAACTTGAGACTCCCGACATAGGGTTAGGTTTGGAAAACAACTATATTGAAAACGGAAAAATAAGCTATGTTTATCCAAATCCGTCGTACGGTGATGTGAATATCGTCTTTTATCTGAATGAACGCTCCAATGTTGAGCTTAATATCTACAATATCAACGGACAAAAAATAAAAAATTTGAATAATGGATATTTAGGCAACGGAAATCATTCTTTTATTTGGGATGCAATGACTGACGATGGACGTAGTGTGGATAAAGGTGTATATTTCTATGAATTAAAAGTAAACGGCAGAGTAGAGGTCAATAAAATAGTATTGTATTAGAAATGAGATTTGCAGATATAACAGGGCAGGAGGAGATAAAGAAACGACTTGTTACCACGGTTGAAGAGAGCAGGGTCAGCCATGCCCAGTTGTTTCTCGGACCTGAGGGGTCGGGGAAACTGGCTCTTGCAATAGCTTATGCTCAATATATCAATTGTACGGACAAGCAGAACGGAGATTCCTGCGGGGTATGCCCTTCTTGTGTTAAATATCGGAAATTGATTCATCCCGACCTGCATTTTATTTATCCTACGGCAAAAATCAAGAATATTGAAAAACCCACAAGCAAGGATTTTATTTCGCAGTGGCGTGAGTTGCTTTTGGAAAAAAATTCATACGTCAATCTTTCTCACTGGTATTCCAAAATAGGTGTAGAACGAAAACAGGCTATTATTAATGCCAGAGACTGCAATGATATTATCAAGACATTGAGTTACAAATCCTATGAGTCGGAGTATAAAGTTATGATAATCTGGATGGTTGAGAAGCTGTTTCATGCTGCCGCTCCGAAGATATTGAAAGTGCTTGAAGAACCGCCCGATAAGACTTTGTTTCTGCTTGTCTCGGAAAATCAGGATTTGATAATCAACACTATTTTATCAAGGACGCAATTGATAAAAATAGGAAAACTTACCGATTCCGACCTTACAAAGGCTCTTATAAAGGAGGGTTATGACCCGGCCGAGGTGAATAATGCCGTTCGGATAGCTGATGGTAACTATCTGGCTGCTGAAAGATTGATATCCCAATCGGAAGATGAAAGATATAATTTTTTGAAATTCAGAGAGTGGATGCGTAATGTTTATCAGTTTGATGTTGAAAAACTGAGTAAGTTTGTTGCAGGTATGTCGAAGAACAGCCGTGAAAAGAATAAAAGTTTTTTGAATTATGCTTTGCGATTTACCCGTGAATGTCTGCTGATGAATTACAACAGCAGCGATCTTGTGCGGATAAGCAATGAAGAATCCGAATTTATCAATAAGTTTTATCCTTTTATAAATGAGCGAAATAGCAGCCTTATAGCCGAAGAACTTGACAGATCTATTTACCATATTGAACGAAATGCAAATCCCGGTGTTTTGTTTATGGATTTGTCATTAAAATTCGCTAAATGGTTAAGAAAATAGACTAACATTTTACCATATTGATAAAAGTATTAATTTTGGTGCTTTAAAGTACAACTATACAGATGAAAGAAAATATACTAGATATAACTGAAAATCCATTTTTTACACGCGGGTGTTGTGCAATGCCCAAGCCCGGTCAACCGGGCAAGAATTATCAGGGGGGCTGTGCTAAACTTCACTCCTATAACTGGCTGAAAGATATTGAACAATCCGATATTGCAAAAACTGTTGATGTCGTTGAGGTGAGGTTTAAAAACAGTAAAAAGGAGTTTTTTAGGGTGCCGCCCGATTTGAAACTTCTCGATGGCGATATTGTGGCTGTCGAGGCTTCTCCGGGGCATGATCTCGGCATTGTAACCCTTTATGGTGAATCTGCCAGGTTGCAAATGAAAGTGAAAGGACAGAAGATTGATCCCGACCATATGAAAAAGGTTTATCGAAGGGCGCGAACATCGGATATTGAGAAGTGGATTTCGGCTGTTAAGCAAGAAGAGAAGACCAGAAAAGAGACAAGAAAGATTGTTGAAGACCTTAACCTTGATATGAAAATTAATGACGTGGAATATCAGGGAGATAATACAAAGGCAATATTTTATTATACGGCCAGTGAAAGAGTGGACTTCAGAGAGCTTATTAAAGTTCTTGCCGATATGTTCAGAATAAGGATTGAAATGAAGCAAATCGGTGCACGTCAGGAAGCTGCCCGCCTTGGAGGTATCGGCTCTTGCGGAAGGGAACTGTGCTGTGCAACCTGGAGAACAAACTTCACATCCGTTTCAACAAACAGTGCCCGCTTGCAACAATTGTCGTTGAATCCCACAAAGCTTGCCGGTCAGTGCGGAAAACTGAAATGTTGCCTCAATTTTGAAAATGATTTCTACAAAGAGGCGATGCGTGAATTCCCCTCTCCCTCAATAAGACTGAAAACTAAAAAAGGTAATGCTATCTATCAGAAAGCCGATGTTTTTAATAAGCTTGTCTGGTATTCCTATATAGGAGATAATTCAAGTATGATGGCAATTCCGTTGGATAAGGTGCTTGAAATTATTAAGAAGAATAAGAATGGAAAACTGCCTGAACAACTTGAAGATTTTGCCCAAACTCAAGGTGCACAGACAGAATATAAAAACGGTGAGGATGAACTGGATATGTGGAAACTGGATGATAGTTTTTAAAATTTAGATATTGTGAACTGATGAGATCTTTTGTAAATATTGCTTTTTATATAAGTTTAGGTCTGTTGCTGTTTTCATCCTGTGACTCGAACCGCGTTTTTGAAAAAAATATTGCAATTGATAACGGTATATGGAATGCCGACAGCATCATAAAGTTCAATATGGAAATAGAGGATACCCTTCAACCATATAACTTTTACATAAACATCAGGAATTCTACTGATTACAGATACAGCAACCTCTATCTTTTTATTGATACATATTTCCCCGATGATACTCACGCTCGTGATACGCTTGAATTTCTGCTTGCCGATAGCGAGGGTAAATGGTTTGGGAAAGGTTTCGGGAAGATAAAGGAGAGCAAGGTGTTGTTGCGCAAAGGCGTGCACTTTCCGATGAGCGGGCATTATGTTTTTACATTGCAGCAGGCTATGCGCGAAGAAAACCTTGAAGGTATTGAGGATGTGGGTATGCGCATTGAAAAAACGGAATGATTTAATATGTTTATTTGATATACTAATCTCAGAAAACAAAAGTTCTTTATAGAAGAAAAAGTTTTGTATCTTTTGTGAAAATATATTAACGGATGACAAATAAAGAATATATATTATCAAAATTAAAACAACATAAAAATGAGTTGCGTAACTTTGGTATTATTAGGATTGGACTTTTCGGGTCATACGTTAGGGAAGAACAATCGGAAAAGAGCGATATAGATCTTCTGATTGAGTTTGAACCGGAAAAAGAAAATTTTGATAATTATATGATTGTATGTGAGATTCTTGAAAATACATTTGAGAATGAAAAAATAGAGGTTATTACAAGAAATGGGTTAAGTCAATATTTTACTCCTTATATACTTAAAGAAGTGATTTATGCATAAAGAACCGATAGCTTACTTAAAACATATTTTGGACGAGTGTAAATATATTTTGTCTGTTATTACTCCTGAACTTGAAAAAAGTGAATTTTTGAATAATGAGACTTTAAAGAGAGCTGTAGTTAGGAGCCTTGAGATTATTGGTGAAGCAACAAAAAAAATTTCTGCGGATATGAAATATAATTGGAACTCAATATTATGGAAGAATATGGCTGGTATGAGAGATAAACTGATACATGATTATATGGGTGTAAATTATTCTATTGTTTGGGATGTAGTTAAAAATAAAATCCCCGAATTGTACAACCAGATTGAAATAGTTATTAAAGAAGAAGAAGCAAAAAACAAATAGAAACAGTAAAGTTTTATTTTTATTTATCCCCAATCTCCAGCCATTCCTTCAATGTACTTATTACCATATTTCTTTGATCGTCCGGCAGGTTATTGATTCTTGTCCTGTGACTACCTCCGGGTTTGACAATTTTCAGATTGTTGGAATTATAGGTAAGGTCAACGGATGTTGACGACCACGGATCGTTTTCTCCGTAAATAAAAATCATATTTTTCGCCGTATGCCTTATGAAACAGTCCACCTTTTGCATCGGAACGGGATCATATTTCACTTTGACACCTTCGGGTGCGGTAAATTCAAAGGTCGGATTTTCAGTATAGGTTGTATATTGCCTGAACGGTGTAATATCGTAACCGTAAAAGCCTATTTCGGCAAGAGCCTGATAGAAAAACGGCTGCAATTTCTCTATCCCCTGATCGGAAATCCAGTCAAGTCCGGCAACATTGTTGAGGTGTTCAAGTTCAACTTTTGCGGAATCTTCAAACATCGGAATGTCGTTGCAATCAACCTGTCCCCATTGAAAAAAGGAAAAGGAGTATTCAAACACCAAAAGGTCGTAAGCTTTGTCAAAGCCCATTCTGTAGGTCAGTTTTTTCTTTTTTGCTATTTTTCTGAAAACCGGCATAAATTTATCCTTGTTTTTAAACATAAGTAACTGATACTGCCTTACTTTACTTCTGCACTCGTCGGTGCCGACGGTTTTAAGAAATCTGTAAACACGCTTGTCTTCAATGGAAAAGTTTAGCGGTGCCACATAAGGCACACTTACATCCACATCATCCGGATAGAAATAGCGATAGTAGATTGTAGTCTGTCCTCCCTTGCTTATACCGGTACTAAGCCATTTTCCTTTGTAGATGTTTTTCAGTATCTCATTTATACGGTGATGGTCGGAGGCTGCATTGTAAACCGTCAATTGTGACCAGTCTAGTGGTTTTGGTGTTGATTTGGAAAAATAGCGGTGTTCCACGATTATCTGGTTGGCATCAAGAATAGAACAAAGCTCACTTTTTACATAGGGATTTTCCGCATAATCGGCTGAATAACCTTCGGTAATGAAAACCACCGGATTATTAAATCCTTTGTGAGATAAAAAGACCCGCTGTGTAAACTTTTGTCCCTCGGGATTTTTATGGTCAACGGGTTGTTCTACCTCAAGCAAATATTTTTCCTTGAAAAAATCGCCGGTTTTCATCTTTTTATATGTGAAATGATACTCCTTCGACAATCTGTTAAGAATTGTGTCAAGCTCCTGAGCCTGAACCGGAAAAACGGCAATTAACAATACGACAAGTAATATTGCCGCAACTTTTTGAAGATCGTTTTTTGTTGTTAAGTTATTCATTTATAAGGTTTTTTATTGTTTGCAACTCTTTTTTGATACCTGCACCGGTGCGATATACAATTTCACCCTGTTTATTTATCAGGAAATTCTGCGGACAGCCATATACATCGTAATCTTTTTCCACTTTCGATTTTTCACCTGCCCATAGAAACAACCAATTGTACTTGGGATGTTTGTTCATATACTTAACCATACTTTTTTTATACCTGTCAACCGAAATACTTATGAATTGAATACTGTCAAGAAACGGGTCGGATAAACCTGCCAATTCCTTATGATGTTCCCTGCAATGGTTGCACCAAACCGCCCAAAAATCAATATACACATATTGTCCCTTGAAATCTTTCAGGGATACCTTACTTCCGTTTTTATCCTGAAGCGTAAAATCAGGAGCTTTTATGCGGATTTTACTTTGCGAGTACTTTTTATGAATACTTTGGGATATATTCTTTATATTAGCCGAACCGGAATGCCCGCCTATAGAATCGGAAATATCAAGAATACGCACGGTAGCTTGCCGGTTGTTTTTATAATCCGAATAACCGAGTTTGTTCTCAAGCAAAATCAGCTTGGCAAGGTTTTGCAAAATTTTATTATCAAATTTACTTAAAAAGTTTAAATAACTTGTTAATGAAAAGTCCAACTTTTTTCTTTTTGCGGTATTTGTATAAATAAAATGGTTTACAGTTTGCGAAAAGAAATAAAAACAATATTGGTATGCAGGATTTGAAAGCAGAGGTTCATTATCAAAAAGAGCGTTCTTATATTTTGTCAAACTATCGGTTCCGTACTCTTTCTGTATCAAAACAGCCCTGTACGGAGCAAGGTAATATAGGAAATAATCCGAAAGGAATTTTGATTTTAAATGTTGCTCAAGCTCTGTTGCTTGAATAACGAGGCTCCTCATTAGTTTTAATTGTGAATGCCTCATGTTTCCAAATAGGAATGTTCTTAAAACATAATCTTTTCCCTTTGCCACACCTTTGTTCCGGTTCAAAGTGTCGAACAGTTCAGTCAAGAATCTGATTTCATTATTGATATTTTCGCGGGGTTCACTTAATACTACCGGAAAACGGGAAAGTTGTTCGACGTATCGTATTGTATATTCCGAATCTTTATCAACGAATAACCTTTTGGTATAATCGTTTATTTCGATATCAAGCATCCTAACTTTATCATTGTCAACTTCAAATGAAAAACCGTTTTCCGTAACCGTTCCTTTGGCTATACGTTTCTTCTCTTTCGTGACAAAGCAGGTAGTTATGTAAACATCATATTCCGAATTGATAAAACCGGGTGCCGTTTCGCACTTTACAACTGTTTTCGATTGTAAAGGCGGTATTATAAAATGAAACAAAAAAATTATAATAAACGTCTTTTTCATAATTGTTTATCTAAAAATAAAACCCTTTTTCAGCGGGTCGTCAGGGTCGAACCAAAACTCATTTTTTCCGGTAAAATATGCTGTTCCGCTTACTTCCGGAATTACGGCATCATATCCTCCGTATTTCACCGTTTTTGTAACTTTTACATCCATTGTCGTTCCCAGAATGCTTTCAATGGTTATGGTTTCGCCTGCTTTCAATTCTCCTTTTGCAAAATGAATTGCAGCCCTTGCACTCACACCCGACCCGGTTGCCGACCTGTCAACTTCTCCTTCGGCAAATATACAAACATTCCGGCTATGATGGTTTTTGTCGTAAGGTTTTCCTATAAAGATAACCCCGTAGAGAAAGCTCAGATCTTTTTCAAAAGGGTGCTGTATATCAAAATTACGTACAACCGCACTTTTGATTTTCTTGCCGTATTCAATCAATTTGTTATAACCGGTTTCATTAAGTTTCAAATCCAATTGATCAGCATCACAAAAGGCGTAGAAAGCACCTCCGTAAGCTACGTCGAACCTGACTTTGCCTATTCCTTCCACATAGACCTGTTCATTTTGCAAGTACAGGAACGACGGTACATTCAGAAAAGAACTACGCGTTACAATCCCGTTTTTACGGTGGCCTGTTGCAATGAGTCTTCCGGGAGGGGCATCAATTTGCAATACCGGATTGTCGCCTTCTTTGTCAATAAATCCGGTATCAAGCACAAGTTTTGTTAACGCAATGGTTGCGTGGCCGCACATCGTACTGTAGCCTTCGTTGTGCATAAAGAAAATCCCGAAATCAGCATCAGGGGTGCAAGATTTTGTTATTACCGCTCCGTACATATCGGCATGGCCGCGCGGTTCGAACATAGTTCCCGTACGTATATGGTCAAGGTTTTCCATAAAGTAGCGGCGTTTTTCAAGAATTGTTTTACCTTTTATTTCCGGAAGGCCGTCAATCAAAACACGCAAAGGCTCACCTCCTATGTGCATCTCTATTGTTTTGATTTTTAGCCAATTGTCTTTAGGTTTGAATTCTGAAAGTTTTAACATAATATCCATATTAAAAATCTACTTCTGTTCCGCTATCTGTTTCTATTGCTTTTTGATAAAGGGTTCCTCAACGGTTTGCAACGGTTCGTCAATCGTTACGGAATTGGGAATATCGTCTTTATTAAAATCAACATAACACTTAATTTTTCAAAGTGCTAAATTAGGATGAATAATGATTGAAAATGGAAAATGCAGAGTATTTTTATAGTGCAGAGAGAAAAAATCGGTAAAATATGGAAAAGTTAAGTCAAAATAAACGGATATCAGACTTTTATACCGTTTCTTAAATGAAAAATCAGAGAATAAATATGTTCCGTGCCATTATATTTTCCAGTACATCGGATTGGTTTCGTTCGTTCTTTGCTCCCAATATGCAGGAGACACAATTCTGCCGTCGGGTGTTTTAAGCCTTCGTTCATATACCCAAATTACCGGATTAAAAAGTAAATTTTCCACCGCCACGGTGTATTTAACCGCATCACTTTCCTCCTTAGGTTCTTCTTTACCGATAACGACAGGCAGGCCGTTATGCTCAAGCAAGGTTTTGAGAAACTCCATTCTCTCTTGCGTTACACCTTTTTCCACAAAGGTTACTCTTTTACCGTTTAATTCGCCGAAATCGTGTTTTCCCTGAAATGACATAACTTTAAAAATTCACAATGTTACTGATATCATAAATATATTCGTAGAACGGGCTAAAAAGACCCATAACCAATAGGGCAATAGTTACTATGAACAGTGAGGTTTTCATATAAATATCACTTTTAAAATAGGGTATCGGTTTTTCACTTTTACGTAAAAAGGCAGCCCTGACAACGATCAGATAATAGTAAAGTGATATTGTTACGTTAACCACTGCAATAAAGACAAGTGCATAATAGCCTTTACTTGCTGCTGCCGTATAAAGGAAAAATTTTCCGAAAAATCCTGCAACAGGTGGGATTCCTGCCAACGAAAAAAGTGATAACATAAGTACAAGGCTAACCATCGGGTTTGTACGATAAAGCCCTTTATAATCATCTATGTTTTCCTTTCCTGTTTTCAAAGCCACTGCTTCCACAACGCCGAAAGCGCCTATATTTGAAAAGATATAAATTGCAAGAAAATAGATAATGCTGGAAACTCCGAGCCTGTCAACCGAAAGCAATGCCATTGTAATGAATCCCGCTTGCGCAATGGATGAAAAAGCAAGGAAACGCTTGAGGTTTTGCTGGCGCAATGCAAAAAAGTTGCCGACAAACATTGTTAGCACCGTAATACCGTAAATCATATATTTCCATATATCCACCATAGAACGCAATGAGACAAACAGTAAAACAACAAGAATAAATACCGCACCTGCTTTTGAAATTACCGAAAGGTAGTTTGATACCGCAGTTGGTGCACCTTCATAAACGTCTGCCGTCCAAAAATGAAAGGGTACAAGGGATATTTTAAAGGCCAGTCCCGAAAACATAAAGACCATTCCCATAATAGAGAAATATGTAAGCGACAGATTACCGTTCATATCCTTTAAATATAGACTTCCCGCATCAGCATACAATATGGTGATGCCGAATAAAAATACTCCTGAAGATATTGCAGCCGATAATATGAGCTTTATAGCAGCCTCGGAAGACTTTCTGTTGTATAGCTCATAAGCAGCCAATGCGGATATGGGCAATATGGAAAGCTCAAGACCGAGATATAATATCAGAAAATGTCCTGCCGATATCATAAAGTATATACCCAATAATGACGAAAACAGAATTATATAAAATTCACCTACTTTTTTTATTTCCGAAAGATTTTTATCAAGAAATGAAGCGGATTGAAGGACTATCAGAAATACACCTATGTTCAGTATGTTCTTAAATGCAAAAGTCAGCGAATCGGTTACATACATTCCACCGAAAAGGGAACCTTCGTAAACGCTGAAAAAACCGAAAACGGTTTGAAGGGCAAATAATGCTATTGCAATTTTGTTTAACGCCTTTTTATCACTTACAAGTATATCGGCAATTAGCATTAACAATATTACTATCGTTAAAAACAGTTCCTGTCGCATTAAAAATATTTGATTCCAGTTCATCTTCTCAAATTTTATAATCTTTCAATAAATGGTATAATGCTGTCTGACAATATTTTTCCGAACCATAACGGCATAGTACCGATAAGAGTTATGAAAAACAGGAGAATGAATGTCCCCGTTTTTTCATACCAGGTTATACCCGGCAGATTTGCATACTCTTCCATAGGTGGTCCCATTAGTATTTTCCCGACAAGACGCAGGATATAAACCGCCGTTACCACAATGGAAGAGGCAGCGAGGATGGTTATAACCCTGTGAAAGGTATCGGAATGTTGGAATGCACCGACAAAAATATTCATCTCGGCAACAAAACCGCTAAATCCTGGTAACCCGAGGTTGGCAAGTCCGGCAAGAACGTACAAAACACCTATTACCGGGATAATAACCAGCAATCCGCTCATTTTCGAAACTATACGTGTGTGTGTCCTGCCGTAAATGATACCGATCATTGCAAAGAACATCGCAGTGATAAATCCGTGTGACAATGATTGTATCATTGCACCCTTCCAAGCAATGTTGTTTATCATCAAAAGTCCGAGTAGCACCAATCCGAGGTGACTAACGGAGGAATATGCGTTGATATATTTTAGGTCGGTTTGCTTGATTGCAGCCAAAGCACCGTAAACGACCCCGATAATGGCAAGAACAAGGAAAAAATCCGCCCAAAAATGCGTTCCTTCAGGCATCAGGAACATTGCAATCCTGAAAATGCCGTATCCGCCGAGTTTCATAAGTACTCCGGCATGTAACATTGAAACTGCCGTAGGTGCAGAGGCATGACCGTCGGGTGACCATGTGTGAAAAGGAAAAAGAGCACCTATTACACCAAATCCCACAAATACAAACGGGAAAAACAAACGCTGCATTGAAACCGGGAGATTGACCTTTGCTATTTCAAAAATATTGAATGTTAACTGACCTCCGTCGGGTGCGGAATAAAAATAGAGTCCCAATATTCCGATAAGAAGTATCGCCGAAGCTCCCATAAGCATTAAAGTTAGTTTCATTGCGGCATATTCACGCGGGCCCGAACCCCAAATACCTATTAGCAAATACATCGGAATAACGGCTATTTCATAAAATACGAACATCGTAAAAAGATCATAAGAAATGAAAAAACCGAATACTCCGGAGGAGAGAACTATCAAAGAGATAAAAAACTCCTTGGGCAGATCATCAACTTGCCAAGAGATGAATATGCCTGCAAGGACAATTACTGAAGTCAACATAATCATCAATACCGAAATGCCGTCAACACCAATTGCATAGTGTATATTGAGAGGTGCAAACCATATAACATCCTTTGTAAAAACAAAGATGTCGTTATTGCCGGAAGCCCTTTCCTGCAAATATTGATATATCAGATTGAATGACATCAGAGTTTGAACTATAAACCCCGCAAGTGCTACTACCCTGAAATAGCTTTTGTTCCTAACTGCCATCAAGGCAACGATTGTAATTACCGGAACAATAACAAATAGTGTCAATATATCCATATCCCCGTTGCTTAATTATTAAGTAAAAACCATAAAATCATTGAAATAACCGTTGCGCCGGAAACAAAATACATAGCATAATCCTGGACGCGTCCCGATTGTAAACCCTTTATCTTTTCCGATATCCAAACCGTTGAATTTCCTATTCCGTTCATAGTGCCGTCAACAATATGTCTGTCAAACCAGGCAAAAGGAGCGGAAATGTTCTTGAAAATGATTTTCTTTGTAATGAAAAAATAAAGTTCATCAATATAAAATTTATTGAATGTCCATTTGTAAAATATTCCGAAAGCCCTGGCAAAGCGGTCGGAAAGGTCGTTTTCTTTTTTGTAGAAAAGAACTGCAAGCAAAATTCCCAAAACACCAATTCCAACCGATGCGCCTGCAAGTCCCCACTCAATATGAGTGTGAAACGGAGAATAATCCGTAGAAACAAAATCGCTAAAAGGGATAAAACCTGAAAAAGCTGCCATAAAAGCAAGAATCATAAGCGGAACAGTCATTGTTTTTGGAGCTTCGTGAGGTTTGTGTTTGTATTCCGGGTCATTCCACCAAAATATGCGAAAATAGAGACGGAACATATAAAAGGCAGTCATTCCCGCAACAATAAATCCTGTAAACCAAATAAGCTTATTATGCTCAAAAGCAGCAGCAAGAATTTCATCTTTACTGAAGAACCCTGCAAAAGGAGGTATGCCGGAAATGGCAAGAGCTGCTACCAAAAATGTTATGTGAGTAACGGGTAAATGTTTTCGTAGTCCTCCCATATCCTGCATAAAGTTACTGTGCACGGCATGTATTATCGCACCTGCTCCAAGGAATAAAAGTGCTTTGAACATTGCATGTGTGAAGAGATGAAACATGGAAGCCATATAGCCGAGCCCCTCATGTTCTCCGTATCCCGACACTCCAAGTGCAAGCATCATATATCCTATTTGTGACATTGTTGAAAAAGCAAGAACCCTTTTAATATCATATTGTGTTAGAGCTATTACAGCAGCAAAAAGGGTTGTAAAGGCTCCCACGTAAGCCACCACTTCAAGAGCTATTCCGTCTTCAATAAAGTAGAACATAGGAAACAAGCGAGCAACAAGAAATACTCCGGCAACAACCATTGTTGCAGCATGTATCAATGCCGAGACGGGTGTAGGGCCTTCCATAGCGTCGGGTAGCCAGATATGTAACGGGAACATGGCCGATTTTCCGGCGCCACCCATAAAAATCAGTATCAAAGCCCAGGTAATAACCGAAAGCCCCATAAATGTGACGGCTTGTCCGTTAAGGGTTTGTATGAAATCCAAATTTGTCAATGTGAGAAAGTCGAAAGTGCCGGCAAAGTATGACAATATTAATAATCCGATAAGAAAACCGAGGTCTGCAAAACGGGTCACAATAAAGGCTTTCTTTGCTGCAAGTACTGCCGATTTTTTTTTGTAATAAAAACCTATAAGCGAATATGATGATACTCCCACAAGTTCCCAGAAAATATAAATCTGGAAAATATTAACCGAAAGTACCAACCCGAGCATCGAAAAAGTGAACAGAGACAGAAATGCATAAAATCGAGTGAATCCTCCTTCACCTTTCATATATCCGAGGCTGTATATGTGAACCATCCAGGAAATAAGCGGTACCACTATTAACATTACAGCCGACAGCGGGTCAAGCAGTATTCCCATTTCTATTTTCAGATTATCGGTGAAGTGTATCCATGTGCTTCTGAAGACGATAATCTTTTGATATTCACCGTTTACCAATCCAAAATCAAGGAAATAACTTATGGCTATGTAAAATGATATTAAACTTACTATTGTAAGCCCGGCAACACCTATATAACCGGAAACAGGCTCCTTTATACGCCTGAAAAATATTCCCAAAAGCAAGAAAACTGCAAGCGGAATAAGCGGTATTAAAATCATTAAATTCAGGTTCATATTATTAATATTTCATTGTTTCCAAATCTTTTGTTTTAACCGACATTATCAGGCGATATAAATTGATGATAATCGCCAGGGCCAGTGCCGTTTCCGCAGCAGCAACCGCAATGATGAATATGCTGAATATATCACCACCCAATTTTCCGGGAAACATATATTTGTTTATTATTACAAAATTTACCGCTGCCGAATTTAATATCAATTCCACAGATACAAGCATTGCGATTAGATTTTTTCGTGTAAAAAACCCGTACACTCCTATGAAAAACATTATGCTTGTCAATGTTAAAATTTCATATATGCTGACACCATTAATCATGATACATCTATTTTTTTTCTGTTTTTGCAATCATTATAGCTCCTACCATTGCGGCAAGTAACAAAATACTTATAACTTCAAAAGGAAGCACATACCCGTTATTACCATATCCTAACAAAGCTTGTCCAATCTGTGAAACCGTTGTTACATTACCCGATTTAACCGTTTGGAAAGGATATGAATAAATAGCAAAAAGGGTTAATGCCAGTCCGAAAACGGATATTATTCCTGCAACCACCTTTCTAACTGTTTTTACCTTTTCCATAGGGGTGCCGATTTTTTCAATAAGCATTATTGAGTTGATATATAGGATAATAATTCCTCCTGCATAAACTGTAAGTTGAACCGCTCCGAGGAAGTTATATTCAATCATAAAGTAGATAGACGAAACGCCGATCAGTACGAAAAGAAGGTAGATGATCGAACGCATCATATTTCTGTTTGTAACCGCCATAAAGGCGAAAACAATGATTGCAACGGCTATAAAGTAAAAAAACACTCTTTCCATATTTATTCCTTTGTACCCTGCATCAGTTTTGAGCCGGGTTTGTTCAATACTTTAGTTAATTTTGTTCTGTCATAGGTGGGGTGATGATACTCCTGTCCCCATTCTATTGCATTTGTGGGGCATGCTTCAATACAAAGCCCGCACATAGTACACATCCCGAGATGGTATATGTGTTTGTCAATTGCCCTCCTGCCTTTCCCGGTTTCGGGATTGACAACTTTCTTCCACAGGATTTCAATTGTGCCGTTAGGACAAGCTCTTTCGCACGCCGAACAGCCTGTGCAGCGATGTTCGTTGTTTTCATTGTGCCACATCACCACTTCACCCCTAAAACGGTCAAACATTTTCAAGGTGTTGATATTATCGGGATATTGTTCGGTAATGACATCCCTGCGGGTAAAGAAATTAATGAGAAAATACTTTCCCGTAACGCTCATTCCCATCAATAATGATTTTATTCCACCGGTTATTTCACCTATATAACTCATAAATAATTTTATTTTATAAGGTTAAACCCATCCAAACCAAAAATGCCATAAAAACAACATTTACAATATTTATCGGTAAAAGATATTTCCATTCAAGTTTCAAAACCTGATCAATTCTTAATCTTGGGAATGTCCATCTGAACCACATAAACAAGAAAATTATGAAGGCGACTTTCAAAATAAACCAAAAAGCACCCATAAAAGGTATCCCGTCGGTAATTCCGAATGGCGAAAGCCAGCCGCCGAAAAAGAGTACAACAATAATTGTGGCGGAGATGAACATATTGATAAATTCGGCAAGGAAAAAATAAGCAAAGTTCATTCCCGAATATTCGGTATGAAATCCCGCTCCAAGCTCCGATTCGGCTTCAACCAGGTCGAAGGGTGTCCTGTTTGTTTCCGCTGTGGATGCTATCATAATTACCATAAATGCTATTAGCGATGATATGTGTCCCTGAAAAATATTCCACGTGTGACGCTGCGCTTCAATTATCTGTGACATTTGAAGTGTTCCGGATAACAGAACTATAGTCACTATTGCCATACCGATGGAAAGTTCGTAACTTACCATTTGAAGACCTGTTCTCATACCTCCGATGAGAGAATATTTATTGTTTGAAGACCATCCGGCAAGAAAGATACCAATAACACCAAGTGAAGAAACGGCAGCGAAGAAAAAGATACCTATATCAATATCAAATACCTGTATCTCTTGTGAAAAAGGTATAATTGAAAGGGTTACAAGAGCCGAAATAATAACAAAATAGGGGGCCAAATGATATAAAAACTTGTCGGCCTTAACTGTTCCCGTAAGCTCCTTTGATACGAGTTTCAGAGCATCCGCCAAAGTTTGAAAAAGTCCGAAAGGACCAACGCGATTAGGACCCAAACGGAGTTGGAAAAAACCTGCAATCCGTCGTTCGGCATATACAAGAAACAATCCTGTTAATGCAAATAATGCAAGGTAAACAAGTGCAATTGTTATTAGCTCGACAACATGTACGGTGCTTTCATCGGGTAACACTCCGAGTAACCATTGATGAATATTACTGAAAATTGATAATGTTATCATTTGTCTACTGTTTTTTACTTTATTATCATCTGTCAATATCCGGTACTACAATGTCAATTGTTGATAAAATAGCAACTACGTCAGCTATTTTAAGTCCCTTTGCCATTCTGTTTAAGGCACTGAGATTTGCAAAGTTGGGTGATCTGAATTTAACCCTGTATGGTTTTTTATCTCCTGTACTTATGATGTGAACACCGAACTCACCCCTTGCAGATTCCACTTTACGGTAATACTCCCCGGCAGGAAGTTTAATTATGGCTTTTGTTTTTTCTCTTATATTTCCTTCCGGAATATTATCAATCAATTGTTCGAGTATTGAAAGTGATTCCCACATCTCTCGAATGCGTACACGATACCTTGCATAA
>JALSSR010000020.1 GCA_026984135.1 Bacteroidales bacterium | reverse complement strand
AAGTATTCTGCTCATCTTTAGTCAGACCTGTTTCCGATTTTGCATTTGCCGACCTCAAATAATGGATTGCCTTGAGAAGATTTCTAGCTGCTTCTTTATTATTGTTACCCTCTCCGGCAATGGTTTCCGACAGAAAAAGATGATGAGCACACAGGGCTTTGCCGGCACGTGCGAAAAAGTATTCAAAATCCTTATACCCGTTCACTTTATCGGCTCTCACATCTTCTGCAAAATCGGTTAACTCATCAATGGACCTTTGAAGCACCTTTTTCTGGTCAGGTTTGGCGAATGGAAGAAGCTTTTTCATATAGTCAACTCCATTTAAAATTTCCGTTGCACTTTGCTCAAAATCCCGGTCAATGTATGAAACTTCAGCTTTGTAGAACGAGTCGTCAGGCTCAACACCTTTTAATTTGATCTCAACTTTGGAGACCTCCGGCGTTGTACTTTTTATTTTGTCTGATTTTGACTGCTGCTTACAGGAATAAAACATTCCTAACAGAATGAATGCCGATAATACTAATGCTGTTCTTTTCATTTTTTTCAATTTAAAAATTTAACAATTATTTATAAATGCAAAAGTAAGTAGGCATTTACATTTGTCAAGTTAAATAATGTTAACTTGCTCAGTTTTAGGAAATTTTAACAATCTTAACCTCTCCCCGATATTTCAGATTATCAAAAGAAACTGATGAAAAGAAAAATATTGAGAATTGTGACAATAGCTCCGATTGAATAGAGCAGGATTTTTGTAAATGAGGAATTTTTATATTTCCCCATAACTTTTTCCGATGATGTAAGATAAACCTGAAGGAAAATTGTAAAAGGAAGCTGTATGCTCAAAATCATCTGCGAAATGATAAGCCCCTGAAAAGGATTGGTTATCAAAAATATAAATCCCAATGCTATCAGTAATGAAATCGCCACACCGAGCCGCGAATGATTATCCTTAATATCATAAGGCTCTTTGTAAATGCCTGCAAAGATACTTCCCGCTGCCAGTCCGGATGTAATTGTGGAAGAGATTCCTGCAAACAACAGTGCAACGGCAAACACCACTGCCGCATTGCTTCCAAGCAAAGGCTTCAGCAGGTTGTTGGCCTGTTCCAGTTCCGAAACCGGAGTGCCCGTTTTGAAAAAAGTTGCTGCAGCAAGAAGGATCATAGCACTGTTTATTGCCCAGCCCACAAGCATGGAAAAGAGCGTGTCAAGAAATTCAAACCTCAATTGCTTTTTAATAACTTTTTCATCTTTCCGGTTCCACTGCCTGCTCTGTATAACTTCGGAATGAAGGAAGAGGTTGTGCGGCATCACCACGGCACCGAGAACGCTCATTATCACGATCATAGAACCGTCGGGAAAAGCCGGTGTAACCCAGCCTCTTACAGCGTTGCCCCAGTCAATATCAACAAGTGAAAGTTCATACATAAACGATAGTCCTATAATGGAAACAAAGGCAATAATCCACCGTTCTATCACGAGATATTTGTTGGTAAACAGCATTATCCCCACAAAAACGGTTGTGAGAACTGCACCCGCTCTGACAGGTATCCCGAAAAGCATATCCAGCGCAATGGCACCACCGAGAATCTCGGCAAGTGATGTGGAGATGGAAGCCAGCATCGCTGATGTCAGCAAGAAGTTTGAATAACGCGGCTTAAGATGTATCGAAGCGGCCTCGGAAAGACACAGTCCCGTGGCAATGCCGAGGTGGGCAACATTGTGCTGTAACACTATCAACATTATTGTTGACAATGTTACCATCCAAAGCAAAGCATAACCGTAATCGGCACCGGCGGCAAGATTGGAAGCCCAATTACCGGGATCAATAAAGCCCACCGTAACCAGTAATCCGGGACCAATAAACTTAAAAATGTCCAGAGCACCGTATTTGGGACGATAGTTTTTGTTGTCAATATTCTTTATCGGGTCTTTCAGCATATTTCAATAAACAAAATTAAAACAATTTGGTTGAAAAAGACAACCCGTTAATAATTTTTATGCAACTTTGTTGCAAAATTATTGAAAATGAAAAAAGCCTTATATATTTTAATCCTTGCATCATTTATTGCAGGATGCAACAACGGAAGAAAAAACACTTCGCAAAAAACAGCCGGTAACTTAAAGTATGAAGATCTTGCCAAATATGTCAATCCATTTATCGGTACGGGAGGTCACGGACATACTTATCCGGGAGCTTCGGCTCCTTTCGGGATGGTTCAGCTTAGTCCGGATACAAGATTGGAAGGTTGGGACGGATGCTCCGGGTATCATTATTCCGACAGTGTTGTTTTCGGCTTCAGCCACACGCACCTCAGCGGCACGGGTGTGCCCGATTATGCCGATATCCTTTTTATGCCTACCGTTGGAAAGGTTATGCTGAACAACGGTGCAGAAGACCCCGACAAAGGTTATGCCTCAAGGTTCAGTCATAAAAATGAAAAAGCCTCCCCCGGTTATTACAGCAATTTTCTGGATGATTACGGAATCAAGGTGGAACTAACCGCCTCAAAGAGGGCAGGTTTCCACAAATATACTTTTCCTGCAGGTGATGAATCCAACATCATTATTGACCTCAAACATCGTGATAAGGTCATCGAATCGTGGTTCAGGGTGGTCAGCAATACCGAAGTGGAAGGATTTCGTCGTTCCACCGCCTGGGCTAATGATCAGTATATCTATTTTGTCGCCAAATTCTCAAAACCCTTCAAAAAATACGGTATTGCCAAAGATGATAAGCTTACCAAGCACAAAGAACTTCAGGGTGGAAATATTAAAGCTTTTCTAACCTTTGACACAAAAGAGAATGAAGATATACTTGTGAAAGTGGGAATTTCGGCCGTTAATGCCGAAGGCGCCTGGGATAATATGGAAAAAGAGATTCCGGGCTGGAATTTTGAAAAAACAGAAAAAGAGGTAAGAAACCAATGGAATGCCGAACTTAATAAAATCGTTGTGAGCGGGGGTACGGAAGAACAAAAAACTATTTTCTATACTGCTCTTTACCACGCCTTTCTGGTACCCAATCTTTTTATGGACGTTGACGGAGATTACAGAGGCAGGGATTTAAAGGTGCATACTGCAAAAGGATTTGATTACTACACCGTCTTTTCACTTTGGGACACCTTCAGGGGAGAGCATCCGCTTTTCACCCTCACACAGCAAAAAAGGACCATTGATTTCATAAAAACGATGATAACCCAATATGAACAGGGCGGAAGACTGCCTGTGTGGGAACTTGCAGGTAACGAAACGGAGTGTATGATTGGCTACCACTCCGTTCCCGTTATTGTTGACGCCTATATGAAAGGCCTTCGTGATTTCGATATTGAAAAAGCTTATGAAGCGATGAAACACAGCGCAGACCTCGACCTTTTCGGATTGCGCTCCTATAAAAAATACGGATATATTCCCGCGGAAGATGAATCGGAGTCCGTATCCAAAACTCTGGAATACGCTTACGATGACTGGTGCATTGCACAAATGGCAAAGTCACTTGGTAAAGAAGCCGATTATAAGAGATTCATAAAAAGGGCACAATCCTACAAAAACATTTATGATCCGACAGTAGGTTTTATGCGTGCCAAGATGAACGGAAGATGGTTCAGCCCGTTTGACCCGCGTGAGGTGAATTTCAACTTTACGGAAGCCAACTCGTGGCAATACAGTTTTTTTGTACCCCAGGACATTGACGGTTTAATACAAATTACAGGTGGAAAAGAGACCTTTGATGCCAAACTCGACTCATTGTTCGGAACCTCGTCCGAAACAACCGGCAGAGAACAGTCGGACATCACCGGACTGATAGGTCAGTATGCCCACGGTAACGAGCCGAGCCACCATATGGCCTATCTATACGATTATATCGGTAAACCGTGGAAAACCCAACAACGGGTGAGAGAGATAATGGATAATTTTTACGAAAATAAACCCGACGGACTTTGCGGAAATGAGGATTGCGGTCAGATGTCGGCCTGGTATATTTTAAGCGCAACAGGCTTCTATCCGGTTACTCCCGGCAGTAACATTTACGCTATTGGCACACCTTTATTTCCTGAAATTCAAATAAATATGGAAAACGGAAAGACTTTTACAGTGAAAGCTGTGAATGTCTCTTCCGAAAACATCTATATCCGGTCTGCAACCCTGAACGGCAAACCCTTCAACAAATGTTTTTTGACTCATAATGAAATAGCGAATGGTGGTGAAATAGTGTTTAAAATGGGCCCGGAACCGAATAAATCGTGGGGCACTGGCGAAGGAAATATTCCCGTTTCGGCTATAAACGACTATCCCATTGTCCCTGTACCGTTTGTTACCACAGGCGACAAAACCTTTTTCGATTCCACAGTGGTTTCGCTCGGCACAATAGAACCCGGCAACAAAATCTATTATACACTCGATGGTTCGGTACCCGACAAGAACTCGCATATTTATGAAAAGCCCTTTATCCTGAAAAAGTCCGCGACCCTTAATGCTATTGCCTACCGTTCATCTTCCGGGTCTTACTCTTCACCGGTCTCGGTTCATTTTTCCAAAATGCCGAAAAACAGGAAGATAACTCTAAAAACAAAGCCCGAGAATCAATATTCGGCAGGTGGCGAAACGGCACTGATAGATTTCATCAGAGGCACAAAGGATTTCAGAACCGGAGCCTGGCAGGGATACGAAGGTGTTGACATTGACGCTACCGTTGACCTCGGAAGTATCCAACTGATCCGTAAAATAGATATGGGATTTTTACAGGATAATAATGCCTGGATATTTTTCCCGCAAAAGGTTGATTTTTATATCTCAATGAACGGAAAGGATTTTCAGAATATCGGAACCGTAACGAATGATATTTCCCCGAAAAAACCGGGAACACTTTTAAAGGATTTTTCGGTTGAGCTTGCCACAAAAGCCCGCTATGTGAGAGTGGTGGCAAAAAACATGGGACTATGTCCCCAATGGCATAAAGGCGCCGGAAACAAAGCCTGGATATTTGCCGATGAGATAGTTATTGAATAAATGCTTTTTGAAAATTCCATATTTTTAAAATTAAACGCCCCCATAAAACAAATTCCTTGATAATTTTTTCATCCGTTGTTATCTTTTTATCTGTTTTTAATGTAATAAAAAAGGACTGATTTCGTCATACTGAAAACTATTAATTAAAACATATAAAAAATGACGAAAACTGAAAAAAAAGTATTATTCGTTTTCTTTTTGGTTATGCTTGAACGAATAGTAAGTTTAGCCGTTTTTAATAACGATCCTG
>JALSSR010000019.1 GCA_026984135.1 Bacteroidales bacterium | reverse complement strand
CATGGCCGTGCGTCTCAACATACCAAGGCCGTGCGTCTCAACATACCAAGGCCGTGCGTCTCAACATACCAAGGCCGTGCATCTCAACATACCATGGCCGTGCGTCTCAACATTCCATGGCCGTGCATCTCAACATACCATGGCCGTGCTACTCAACATACCGTAGTTGATACTATCTGCCACAGTAAAATAATCCACACATAAAAATAAATACTACTTTTGCACGGCAAACGTTTTTATGCCGTATATGGATCAGAAGAACAGATATATAAAATACCTGCCGATACTGTTTTCAATAGTATTGATAACCGGAATCCTTGTTGGTTCAAGGCTTACACCTGTATCTACATCCAATAAAGGGTTTTTTAATATTGACCTTTCACGATATGATAAACTTTCGGATGCTGTAAATTATATTGTTAAGGAATATGTAGATTCAGTCAACCGTGAGGATTTGGCCGAAGAAGCCATTGATGGTATTTTAACTCATCTTGACCCTCATTCGCAGTATATTCCTGCCAAAGATTTTCATAATGTTAACGACCCTTTGATTGGGAATTTTGAAGGTATAGGGATTCAGTTCAGGATTGAAAATGATACAATTATGGTTGTAAGGCCTATCTCCGGCGGTCCCTCCGAAAAGGTCGGTCTTATGGCGGGTGACAGAATAGTTACTGTTGACGACAGCTTAATTGCAGGTGTTGGCGTTACTGATCAAATGGCAATGAGTTTGCTGAAAGGCAAGAGAGGATCGAAGGTTCAGGTGGGTATCTTTAGAAGAGGAGTTGACGGATTACTGGATTTTACCATAACAAGGGATGTTATTCCCACATATAGTGTGGATGTCTTTTTTATGGCCGATGATTCGGTGGGATATATTAAAGTGAGTAAGTTCTCGGCCACTACCTTTGAGGAATTTGCCAATGCTACGGATGAGCTGAAATACAGGGGAATGAAAAAGTTGATCTTCGACCTGCGACAAAATTCCGGAGGCTATCTGCAGGCAGCTATTGATATTGCAGACGAGTTTTTGAAAAAAGGAAAACTTATTGTTTATACCGAAGGTCATAATCAGCCGCGTGAAATGTTCTATGCCACAAATAAAGGAAACCTTGAGGATGTTGACCTTATTATCCTTATTGACGGCGGTACTGCCTCGGCAAGTGAAATAGTTGCGGGTGCCATTCAGGATAACGACAGGGGATTGATCGTGGGACGCCGCTCTTTCGGGAAGGGACTTGTTCAAAGACAGCTTGATTTTATTGACGGTTCGGCTCTACGTCTTACCGTTGCAAGATATTATACACCCACAGGCAGATGCATTCAGAAGCCTTATGATGCCAGTAAAGGATTTGAAGACTATTATGAAGAGTCTTATCACAGATATGAGAATGGCGAGTTGCAAGTGAAAGACAGTATTCATTTCAACGATTCATTGAAGTTTGTCACACCGGGTGGAAAAGTTGTTTACGGCGGCGGAGGCATTATGCCCGACGTTTTTATTCCTTTGGAAAAGGATGAAAAATGGGTTTATTATAATAAGTTGATATCCAAAGGATTGATATTTAGATATGCATTTGAATATACCGACAAGGACAGAGAGAAACTTAAAAAATATGATAGTTTTGAAAAGTTTAATTCGGAGTTTGCAGTTGATAAAAGTTTTTTTAACGATTTCCTGAAATATACCGAAAGTAAGGGTGTGAAAAAAGATAAAGAGGGATTGAACTTTGCTGAATCCAGAATAAAAATTCTGCTTAAGGCCTATATCGCAAGGAACCTTTATGATGACAAAGGCTTTTATCCTATCTATCTCCAAATTGACGACGCTTATAATCGTGCCCTTAAAATATTTACCGAAAAAAATTGACAGGCATAATATTTTTTTCCGGTGGGCAAACTCCTTCCGGTGCCGGACTTTAATACCTCAATCCCAGTGTCAGCATAACATTGTTTGTTATTAGTTCGGTTGTAGCTGCATTTGTGGCCACATAAGGAGAGTTGTAGAGGTAATAGTCTTCATCTTTCTTTGATCTTACATATGCAAGGTCAATGTAGAAATTTTTATCTCTGAATCCCAATCCTCCTGTGTAATAGATTTTTTTTGCATCATTTATACCCGGTTGATACGGACTTCCGTAAAATGCAGTTCCACCTCTTACGGCAAAATGACCGAATCTGACCTCAGCACCAAGTCTGATATTCTGTGTTGCGGTATATTTATTATTAATGGCATTGTTTTCATTATAAAAATCGTAGTCATAATAAGAACGGCTTCTGAATTTAGCTGAAGAATAATCAACATACTCATAATCGGCGCTTATGAGGGCTGTTTTCCATAAGATCAGTGACACACTACCAATAGCCCGCCATGGTGTCTGGAGATCATAGTTATAGGTTCCGTTAGGTGTCATTTGGTCGTATGTGTCTCCATAAGCAGTGTTACTGAAATCGGAATACCAATAGTCTTTCAGATTGTTGAACCATGTTGGAGAATGGATGGCAGCACCTATTCTTAAAAATCTTAAGGGACGTAAAATCATTCCGAACTTCAGGTTTATACCTGAGCCTGTAGTATGCAGGTCGTCATAAACCTGCAATTGGTCGAAATCGGGTACATTACCATTAATATCCTGTTCTTTGTACATAGCCTGCTCGAAATATCTGATAAAAGGTATTCCGAGAGTACCGCCAAGATAGAGTATGTCGTTGATATTAGCACCCAGTGAGAATACCATCTCATTCATTGATCCCCAACTGTTTATCTCTTTCCGTTGGAATACTCCTCCGTTTTCGGCAATTCCGTAATATTGGTCATTATAACCGGGAATTGTATCAATCATATAGGTCCACCAGGCCGGTTTAAGGTCGAAGGTGTAGTATCCGTCATAATCCTGTTCTATTTCATTAGATGGTATTCCGTAGGCTTGATCCGCAAAATATGTTGATATGGAGTTTTTCTCGTTGTTTCCCTGAATAATCGTTCTCGAATTAAAATTATTTATTCTATTTACACCGAAACCAAACTGAAAGTTTTTCAATATGGAGTTTGTGCTTTGTCCTGTGGGGGGCATAACAAAAACCACACCTGCATTTCCGAGATTGAAATTGAATTTGTCGTCACTTCCGGGAGTTCCGTTATAAAAAGTGTTTGTCTGACTAAAGTAGAAAGAAGGTGTTACTGAAAAATCCGATTTCTTAAAAACTCCTATTCCTGCGGGATTTGAACTGAGGGTTGAAAAATCCCCCCCAAGAGCACCAAAAGCTCCTGCCATTGAACTGTACCTTGCCGTTCCGCCAAATTCAGTAGTGGAATAGCGCAAAGCGTCAACATCGCTTTGTGCCCTGGTGGTCAGGAATGTTAGTGATAAGAGTACTATGATTATCAAATTTTTCATTTTCAATCGTTTGAATTTTTAACTTTTGTAATATCCTAATTCTATCTTCTTCCACCACCCGATCTTGAGCCACCACCCGATCTTGAGCCACCACCTGATCTGGAGGGCGAAGAGTATGATCTGCTATTTCCGCTGCTGCTTGACCTTGACGGCGCCGAGTATGACCTGCTGCTTCCTGATGACCTTGACGGTGCGGAATAGCTGTGTTTTGAACTTGACCTCGAAGGTGCCGAATAGCTCCTTGTTGTCCTCTTAGGAGGTGAGTACGAATTTCTCGAACTTCTTGAAGGTTGACTATAACTGTTATTCGTTGTTGATCTTGCAGGCTTTGAATAAGTTTTGTTATGGTTAACCTTTGTCGGCCTGCTGTAGCTGTTTGTTGAGTTTGACTTGGGTTTTGTGTATTTTTGAGTACGAGAAGTTGCCGGTCTTTGTTTACTACTTGCCGAGTTGTAATTCGACGGCTTGCCGGTTCTGTTATATGAGTTTGTTGCCGGCCTTGCTTTAACCGAGCTGCCCGATGTTTCATAACTGCTTCCCGGCCTGTATCTGTTTTGTGTACTTGAACTGCTCGATGCAGGTTTTTTATATGTATATCTTGCTTTTGTATTTGTGCTTACAGGCTTTCTCGATTTATTTGTAACCTCATTTTGTGGTTTTGTCCTTACAGTTGCAGTTGCTCCTGTCCCTGAAATGGTCGGCCTTCCTTTAGCTTTACTATCAACAGTGGTATTGGAAGTAGTTGTTGCGGTGTTTGCTTTTGTTTTGTCTATTACAGCTCTTGATGAACCGGCACCGGCAAGACTTGTATTTCCACGCATTGATTTGGAAGAAGTTGTTCCGGTTGCTATTGCGGGTCTGTGGGTTTCTTTAGCACTGGCATAACCGGTATAATTGGAACTCTTGCTGCCTCTCGAATAGCTTCCGTTTGTATTCCCGCCACGCGGAGATCTGTGTCCGTACTGATATCCCGAATAATAATCATTATAATATGGAGTAGGATAACCCCATCCGCCACCGTAATAACCATCCCAATAACCGTTCCAATATCCTGCATTATAACCGCACCAGTAACTGTTATAAGGATAATAATATGGACGGTAATAAGGGTAGCCATAGTAAGGATAACCCCATCCCCAGCCAAAACTAAATGAAAATGAAGGCCCCCAGTATGAAGGGTAATATAATCCGTAATCGAATGCGCTTATTCTCGATGCGTAAGAGTAATCATAATAGTCGTCTGAGTAGCCACCACCGTAGTAATTGTTTGTTACGTAAGTTGTTCCGTTTGGATCAACATAGGTTTCGGAGGTTGAGTTGGCCGGTTGTCCTTCGGTTGATTCTTCATATTCCACATAATCTCCGGGTTGGTAATCGTCGTCAAAATAATAATCGGTTGTATTTTTATTTGTGGAGGTTTGATTCTGTGCAACTTCTTCTTTGTCCTGCCCCGGAGTATAGTAAACATCGTCATAGTCGGCAGTTGATTTCGTGGAAGAGCATCCTGTTAAGATGAGAATTGATATTGCCAATGTAAAAATATAAGTTTTCATTTTTATGTCCTCCTATGTTTTATTTAATTATTTTTGCGGCGTTTTCGCAAATTCATTGAAAAATATACAAACTTTATACCACAATTAAGATATGGCTAAAAATTTTCCGACACGTGCAGAGAATTATGCACAATGGTACAACGACCTGGTTATAAAAGCTGACCTTGCTGAAAACTCCGCTGTCCGGGGTAGTATGGTTATCAAGCCTTATGGCTATGCAATCTGGGAAAAGATGCAGGCGGCACTTGATAAGATGTTTAAAGATACGGGACATGTGAATGCCTATTTCCCCCTTTTTATTCCCAAATCATTTTTTAGTAAGGAGGCTGCACACGTTGAAGGTTTTGCCAAAGAAT
>JALSSR010000018.1 GCA_026984135.1 Bacteroidales bacterium | reverse complement strand
TCCGGATTTACAATGTTGCCAAGCTTATCCCAGTCGTAGAACATGCAGGTTTTATCGTTGGGGTATTTGCTTTTTATCACATTGAAAACGGAGGGAAAATAACCTTTGTCATCCGAGGTTACAGGCTCTATAGAATGGTTATCAACCGTCCAGCCGTTACCGGTGACACCGTTTTGCTCGGGTCCGGCACCCGTAAGAATGGCAGCCCAGTTCGGAGCACTTACCGTTGGCATTACGGCGCGCGTATGGAGCGATACCGCCCCGTTGGATACTAATGAATCGAGGTTCGGTGTAACGGCTTGCTGAAACCCAATGGTGCTCATCCCGTCAACTCCTATAAGAATAACACGTTTTGCAGGAAGAAAGTTGTCATCGCGATTGCAACCGTTAAACAGAAGCGGGGCGCTTAGCCCGAATGAAAACATTAAAAATAAAACAACAGCCTTTTTCATACTATAAACAAAAGTTATGAATTAAGATTACAAAACTATAAAAACTATAGTCCGGTACGATATTTATTTTATGGAAAATTTATTGTCTCAATAAAGACATACTACAGGCAAAGAGCCTCAATCACTTTTTATCCACATACTCACTCTTCACAACCAAAGCGAAGTAATCACCGTCAATGGGCAGATAGCCTTGTTCATAACAGAAATAGTAAATCTTGCCTGATTTTGTTTTGTACACGTTTGTGAAATAATCGAAGTTAAAACCGTTAAGCAAAAGTTTGCTTTTATGAACTTTTGCTTTGCCGTTGGGATTGAACGATTCCAGAATGCGTCTGTTTTTACGTAAAATGTTGTTTATGTTTCTGACGTAATTGTTAACATCACGCTTGAGTCTGTTATTGTAAGCATTTCGGCACTGGTCGGAACAAAATTTTTTATCTGCCCTGCCGAAGAATTCATAACCGCATTCTATACATTTTCGTTTTTCCATTGTTTTGATTTTGAATCCCAAAAGTAATAAAAAAACAGAATACGATAACGGAAAAGGTTATTTTATTCGTGATTGTTTGTATATTTTGTGATTATCTCATTCCTGAGATTAATGAACATCCTTGTTACATCTTTCATTAAGCCGTTTGAGTAATCAGTCAGATATTTTTGGGCATCTGCAGGTTCTTTTTCAAACAGTTTCAGGGCTTTATCCTCAATTGATTTTTGGTTGTCAAACATTTTATCTTCAAAGGGTGTCCTTACAGTTCTTACATCTTCGGCAATGGGTTGAAACTTCAGGTTTGCAAGATTATCCACAAAGTCAATTGCCCAGCGTGCCGATTTCTCCTCATATTTCCCGGGGTTATAAGTTTTATAAGTATCGTCAATAGAAAGATTACCTGTATAGATGGGTACATAAGGACTGAAATAAGGATTATCGAGAAAGACCCAATAAACGCCTCCTATTTCGTCGGGCAGCCAGTCGCGAAGTTGGAGAATCATTCCGTAATGCCCCCGATGGCGGGCAACGGGGCGACGGTAGGTCAGTTTCAAAAGTTTACGTAAATCGCTTCCGGGGAACGGTGTTGCCAGCGGACTCCTGACGCATTCACCTTTTTCGTCGGATACATACCATTGCGGCTCGGAGGCCATATCATATATTGTTCCTTCAAAGGTCGAACGCTGGAATTTCATTATGTCTCTCACGGAGATCTTTTTTTCCGGTTTTACGGCAAAGGGATATATTGAAAGCGGCTCAACGGTTTGAAAATATTGATTCAATCCTTTATAAGGGTCGCCGTGCAGAAACCGGTCGGGCCATTCACGATAATTTGGAGCGAAGGTCTCAAAAAAGAGCCAGAAACGTCCCGTTGCAAATTCCTCTGTAAGAGGGGTGTATGCATCCTGCCAGATAAAAGGCATTCCGGACGAAGGGTCGTACCATCCGCGGTCTATGGCTTCCTGTTTGTAATTTTTGGAAACCATAAAGTTTTTTTTGTCTTTTTCGTCAATCTGTTTTATGATGCTCCAGTTGGGTATCATCGTTGCCTTGTCGTCGGGTAATCTTTGTGCAGCCCAAATTGCTCCTGGTTTGCTGCTGTTACGTTTCCAACCGGGGCCAACTCCGAAAATTTCCAAAATCCAAATCTCCTTAGTGTCAGCCACAACGAGTGTTTCGGAACCGTCACCGCTTGAAGGCAAAAAGCCGTATTTTGTCATCAGATTACCAATGAATCGAACGGCTTTTTTTGCATTTTTGTAGCGCTGCAACGCAAATATCTGAGCTTGTTCGATGGTCATTATCTGTTCTCCGTTTTCGCGCGTGCAAACGAGTTCCTCACGCTGAACAGTTGTGCTTTCGCCAATGCCAAGCTGGAACTCATTGACATGGGAGTATGCCGACTGAAAATATTTGAAGGTTTTTTCAACTTGCGGAATATATCCGAGAATAATTCCGTCATCATAAAGAGGTAACGATGCATCCTGAATACCCCAAAAAACAGGCACGGAATCTCCCTTTGCAAATGTTTGTGACGCAACAACGAAAATACGTGAATCTTCACCGGCATCGGTATGCGAAATGATAACGGAACCGTCAGCCGAGGCTTTTTTACCTACGGCTACAATGGTACAGGCCGTTGAAATGAAGTAAAATCCAAAGATAATGATGATTGATAAAAATAACTTTCGTGACATAATTTGAAATTTTAAGAATTTATATGCAATAAGAAACGCAAAAATAGTCCTTTTTGAAAGAAATGGTATTTTAATGATAATTATTATTCAACAAACTCAAACGTTTCGACAAGCTCCTTCAAAGCACAAAGCCTCTTTTTGTAATCTTCTGTTTTGTAAACAAGTGTTTGCAAAAGGTAAATTTCATCTGCGTCGGGTTTTTTAATATATATCACATTACTGACAACGGTTGATTCATTTTCTTTCATCTCAAAAGTCAGCCAATAGCTTATTTGATCGTTGATAGTAATTTTGCCTGTGTTTAGAAGATTAAAAACCGCGGCTTTTTTCATTGATCCGAGCTCATTTCTAAAGTAGGTTTTAAGTGAGTCGGATGTTTTATATCCCGAGACGGAAAGAGACATCAACCCGGAAAAATCATTCCCGATATCAGGTGTGTTTGAGCCGAAAATTCCATATATCGTGTCGGAATAAATCTCCCGTATATCCCAGCTATAAGGCAAAGTGATCATAAACTTATTCCCCGGATCTCCTATTGTTGTCAGTTCGCCAAAATCGAAAACCTCATTACATCGGTTGTAACTATCGGATACCGGAATACCTTCAAAAGTTTTTCCGTGATGGCATCCCGACAGAATCAGGATAATGAAGAAAGAGATTTTTTTTATCTGCATTTTTTAGTGTTTTTTCAAAAGGACTTATAATTTGTTGAAAAATCTCTAATAATTATATTTATCCTTCCATAATGTTTTTAGTCTTTTTCTGAACTCATTCTCTTTTGGATTGTTACCCGGTTCATAGAATTTTGTTCTCTTTATTTTATCGGGCAGAAATTCCATGTCAACAAAATTGCCGTCGAATTGGTGGGCATATTTATAATTTTTCCCATATCCGATATCTTTCATAAGTCCGGTCGGAGCATTTCTCAGATGAAGCGGAACCGGAAGGTCTCCGGTTTTTCCGACGTAGCCCTGAGCCATTTTAATTGCCATATAAGAAGCATTGCTTTTGGGTGAGTTTGCAAGATAGATGGCTGTCTGAGAGAGTATTATCCTGCTTTCGGGATACCCGATCATATTAACGGAC
>JALSSR010000017.1 GCA_026984135.1 Bacteroidales bacterium | reverse complement strand
CTTTGAGCAAGGACCATTGCCGTCGGATTGGCATTGCCGATATCTTCCGAAGCGAGGATGACAAGTCTGCGCGCGATAAATTTGGGGTCTTCTCCCGCTTCAATCATACGGGCAAGCCAGTAAACTGCCGCATTGGGATCGCTGCCCCTGATTGATTTTATGAAGGCCGAAATAATATCATAGTGCATCTCACCCGATTTGTCATAAATAGCAAGATTTTTTTGAATGACCTTCAAAACCTTTTCATTCGTAATTGCAATATTCTTTTCATTTTCGGAGTTTACTACCAGCTCAATCGCATTCAGCAGTTTTCGTGCATCACCACCAGAAATACGCAGCAAGGCTTCATTCTCAACAACCTTGATTTTAAAATCGTTTTCTTCCGAAAGTTTTCCGATACCCCTGTCGAGCAATACCAGCAATTGTTCCCTGTTAAGATCTTTCAGAATGTAAACCTGACAGCGTGAAAGCAGGGGAGAGATGACCTCAAAAGAGGGATTTTCCGTTGTGGCTCCAATCAAAGTTATTATTCCTTTTTCAACGGCACCGAGAAGCGAGTCCTGCTGCGATTTGTTGAAACGATGGATCTCATCAATGAAAAGAATGGCACCTCCTTCGGTGTCGCTTGCTTTGGCGATAACTTCACGAACATCTTTCACTCCCGAACTTATTGCACTTAACGTGAAAAACGGCCTGTTGAGATATTTGGAAATTATAAAAGCAAGTGTTGTCTTCCCCACGCCGGGCGGTCCCCAGAAAATCATGGATGGGATATTTCCCGATTCTATTGCTTTTCTGAGAATAGCATTTTTGCCAACAATATGTTCCTGCCCTATGTATTCATCAAGGGTCTTAGGCCTAAGAAGTTCTGCGAGAGGTGTGTTTTTAACAATCAATTTTCTATATTTCAAAGTTTGACAATCATTTGCAAAGGTAGATAGAAAAAAGGAGCGTTGGGGTGAATTTCAAAAAAAAAGCCACCCCGGAAGGCGGCTTTTACAATTTGAATTATGTTGTCTTAAACAACTTCCTTAACCAATTCGGCAGCTTCCTGCAGGCGTATTGCCGAATGGACTTTTAATCCGGATTCGTCAATTATCTTTTTGCCTTCTTCGGCATTTGTACCCTGAAGTCTGACGATGATGGGAATATCAATGTTTCCGATTCTGTGATAAGCATCCACAACACCCTGAGCAACAGCGTCACATCTAACAATACCGCCGAAGATATTCACGAGAATAGCTTTAACATTGGGGTCTTTAATGATTATCCTGAAAGCTTCTTCAACACGTTTCGAGTCGGCGGCACCACCAACATCAAGGAAGTTGGCCGGGTCTCCACCGGAAAGCTTGATGATATCCATAGTTGCCATAGCAAGACCGGCACCGTTAACCATACAACCGACATTTCCGTTCAGTTTGACATAGTTAAGGTCGAACTTACCTGCTTCCACTTCCATGGGGTCTTCTTCATCAAAATCGCGCATATCCTGAATGTCGGGATGACGATATAATGAGCTGTTGTCAACAACCACTTTGGCGTCGGCAGCAAATACTCTGTCGTCGGCAGCTTTGATAACGGGATTTATCTCAAACAATGAGGCGTCAACACCGGTATATGCTTTATAAAGAGCAACAACAAATTTTGTCATCTCCTTGAAGGCCTTTCCGCTTAATCCGAGGTTGAAGGCAACTCTTCTGGCCTGAAAAGGCATTATACCAACCTTAGGATCAATTTCTTCGGTGAAAATCTCCTCCGGAGTTTCTTCGGCAACCTGTTCGATGTTCATTCCGCCTCTTGGCGAGTACATGATCATGTTTCTGCCTGTCTGTCTGTTGAGGAGTATAGACATATAAAACTCAAATGTTTCCGATTCGCCCGGATAGTAGATATTCTCCTCAATGAGTACTTTTCTTACAAGTTTTCCGTCTTTACCGGTTTGCGGAGTAACAAGGTGCATTCCAAGGATATCACCTGCATATTGAAAAACATCATCAAGAGATTTTGCGATTTTCACACCGCCGCCTTTACCTCGCCCGCCGGCATGGATCTGTGCTTTAACAGCCCATTTGTCTGTTCCTGTCTTTTTTTGTAATTGCTTCGCAGCCTCAACAGCTTCTTCGCGTGAGAAAGCGATTTGTCCTTCGGGAACCGATACCCCGAATTTCTTTAACAATGATTTTCCCTGATATTCGTGTAAATTCATTGTGATTCGATTTATGGATTAATACTGAAATTATCTTATGTTTATGTCTATTTTGAAGGTTCTACTTCTAACAGTTCAATGTCGAAAATCAAAACGCTATTCGGCGGAATCTTGCTTCCTCTCGGAGGGTTAGCACCATAAGCCAATCCCGGTGGAATGAAAAGTTGCCATTTTGAACCTGTCGGCATCATTTGCAAAGCTTCGGTCCAGCCCTTGATAACTCCGTTTACACGGAAGCCGGCAGGATTTCCCTCTTTTGTGCTGTCAAACTCCGTTCCGTCAACCAACGTTCCTTTGTAATAAACCTTTACTTTATCGGTAGCTTTGGGTTTTACACCGTTACCCTCTTTTATGATTTTATATTGAAGTCCGCTTTCGGTTGTTTTAACTCCATCTTTTTTGGCGTTTTTTTCGAGGAAATCATTGGCCTCTTTTTCAGCAACTTTGGCCTTCTCGGCTCTTATGTTGTCAATGTAACCCCTGATAAGAGGTTGGGCATTTTCTCTTGATATCAAAACCGGAACATCATTAAAAACATCATTAAAAGCTTTTTCAACGGCTGCGGAATTTACTTCCTTAAATCCCAAATCCTTAAGACTTGAAGCTATATCAACACCAATGGCATAGCTGACACTGTCAATTTGAGATTCGATTACCACATCTTTTGATGAAGATGAGGCTCCTTTTTGGTCACAAGCCGTGAAGGCAAGTGCTGCTGCAATTGCTATTGCAAATCCTGAAACAATTTTTCTGAAATTCATTTTTTTAATTTAATTACGTAATTTTATTTTAATTCAATAAGTTCTACATCATAGACCAGTGTTGCTTTTGCAGGGATTTTGTCCCCGTCGCCCACCAGTCCGAAAGCAAGGTGCGAAGGTATAATAAATTTTGCTCTGTCACCTACACTTAGCAATAAAATTCCTTCTTCAAGTCCGCTCTCAACACCTCCCTGTCCAATTTTAAATTCCTTATATCCTTTTGTATCAGATGAATAAAGGATGTCTCCCGTAAGTAATCCGACCTTGAAATTTAATACGGCAATCTTGTCTTTTTTTGCTTTTTCGCCATTACCATGTTTGTAAATCAGGTATCTCAAACCTGTACCTGTTTCATTCATTTTCCAGTTATGGCGTCGAACATAATTGTCAATCCTGTCATCTTCGGTTTCCACCAGCTTTTTATTAACTTTTACCAATGTCTCTTTAACGGCTTTTGTGTTTATCTTCTCTTTCTTTTCAGTCTCTTCATTACAGGAAACCGTCAGGAAAAACAAAGCCGGAATTAATAACAAAGACTTTATATGATTTATGTTCCGAAGCATTACTTTATTTAAGTATGCAAAGTAACAATTAATGAATGTGATAATGGTTCTATTTAACATTATTTAACCCGAAAGTTTATCTTTGTAGTTGTCTAAAAGTTTTTCAAATTTTTCAATGGTCTCCTTCATCGGGACGAAAGAGTCACCGCCTGCGGCATTTTTATGTCCTCCGCCTTCAAAATGTTCTCTTGCAAAGGTGTTGGCTTCAAAATCGCCGACCGACCGAAAGGATATTCGTATTTTATTATCTTTTTCAGTAAAGAGTGCGGCAAATTTTATCCCTTTGATGCCAAGAGCATAATTTACAACCCCTTCGGTATCGCCTGTCCTGAAATTGAATCTGTCAAGTTCTTCTTTTGTGAGCCAGATATATGCAGTATGATATTCGGGTAAAACAACGAGTTTTTCGCTAAGGCAATATCCCAACAGGCGTAAGCGGCTTTCGGAAAAGGTGTCATAGACCAACCTGTGTATTTTTACACCGTCAATACCGTTTTTGAAAAGTTCGGCCACGGTTCTGAATGTCTTCTCGGAGTTGCAAGAGTAGCTGAACGAACCTGTGTCGGTCATTATTCCTACGTAAAGACACTCCGAAATTGTCTTGTCAATAAGCCAAGGATTTAGTTCGGACATCATATCAAAGACCAGTTCGGAAGTGGAAGATGTTTCGGTTGTTGAAAAAGTCATATCATAAGCCGTCTTGTCGGGATTGACATGGTGATCAACCATTATTTTAATACCTTCGGCCTTTTTAAATGTTTCTTCCATCTCACCGAGGCGGGAAGGTGCATTGTGGTCGAGGCAGAAGATAATACCGGCTTCTTTCAATACCTCTTTTGATTTTTCTCTGTTTTTGTCGCAAATCAGAATCTCTTTTTCTCCCGGCATCCAGGCAAGAAAATCGGGATATTCGTTGGGTACAACTACAACCGGATTGTGGCCGTAAGCTTTTAGAAAATGAAACAGTCCGAGTGAAGAGCCTATGGAATCACCGTCGGGATTTGTGTGCGAAACTATTGCAATGTTCTTTCTTTGTGAAAGTATATGTTGTAATACTGAAAAATCCAAAACCATTTATTATCAATTTGAAATAAGGCGCAAAAGTAAGGCAATTTTTAATATGAACACCGGTTGTTAATGATTTATGTTTCGTAATTGACGGTTCTTATGGGCACTTATATTTAGAGAAAATATTCGACCGAAAAATTGACTTGGTCACAAAAAATGCTCTCAAAAAACAGATAAAGGAAATAATCCTAAAACAAGTCCATTACGTTTGATGAAAAAAGAAAACAGAACATATCTTATGTTTTGTATTGCGTCACCGATAATCATCCCCGATAGTCATCGGGGCGAAACACAATGAAGCTCCGAACAATTGCAAATGCACGCTGTTAATCTGTCTGCCGAAGTTCCAGATAATCAAACCTGAGATTTTCTTTTCCAACATAATAAACACGGAACTCAATGTTTTTCACCAACGAATTAATTTCAAAAGCCAATTCAAAGGGGTGATATCCGGTTGTGTCGGGAAAGTCTGTTTGAAATATCTCTTGTGTGGCAATTTTTGTTTTGCCGTATCCGGCAGTCACCTCAAGTATGGCAGCTTTGCGGTGCTCACTGTTTTTTGCAGAACGTAAATTAAAAAAAACCTTGTATTTACCTTTATTCAAAGTTATATATGGACCGTAAACAAGATATTTATACCTCATAGAGGAGTCGGCGGATATGATTAAACTGTTGCTTGAGTTTTTGTCTGAAATTATTTTTTCCGAAGATGATTTTAAATCACCGTAAGTGAAAATTTTGCGGGTTTTGACCTTTTTATATTCGCAAAGGTTTCCTCCTCCAAGTTCAAAAGGGTTATTGACTTTTTTAAGAGTGTATCCGAACTGTTCAATCTTTTCAGGGAAAGTGTCCAACCACGAATCTTTAATAATGTATATTCGCGGTTGGGTAAAAACCGAGTCGGCCATAGCTTTGTTCCTGACATACGACCCGTCGTTCGGAGTTGCCGTTATCATATCCGGTGCAGCTATTGCCGTGATGTAGGAATTCCAGTATTCCGCAATAATACCTGCTTTTCCAAGCTTACCGAATTCTTTCATAACTTCATACTTGGCTTTTTGTTTTTTGGGATAGTAAATATGGACTACGGAGCTTAATAACCCCGAAATTGCCGTTGCGAAAAGCAGAACGGTAATATTGATTCTCTGTTTTTTACCGAAACTTTCAATTAACAAAAGCGCTGTCAGAACAGATGAAATATATACCGGCACAAAATAGCGTCGTGAAATGCCGTTGCGAAATACCCAGTGTGAAACAACTATTGCCGACAAGCTCAGCAAAGCCTGCAGCAAAAAGAACCAAAACCATTTATTACTATTGGGAAGGCTTCTGTTTTTTATTGCCTGATATGTGATTGCGATTAATGCGATTATTGAAAACCACCCGAAAAATCCGAGATAAATATTTTGCTCATATTTAAATTTGAGAATATCCGCTGTTTGATAAAAAATGTTTTTTACGGTTAATAGTATGAGATGTAAGTTGTTGAACATCTGTGCCGTATATCTTGTGTCCCTGTCCGCATGACTTTTTGCAAAGGCAATGAACAGAAATCCTGCAACAATCCAAAACAGCGTAACATATAAAACGGGTTCTTTAAAGATGTTTTTCTTTTTTAATCGTATGGAAAGCCTTTCATCATTACCTTTGTAATAGCTTAGCAGAGGAAATACGATAAAGAGAATAACGGAAATAATCGTCAAGTCGGAAACCCAAAACGAAATAATCAAAATGACGGAAACAACCGAAACCGTAAATATCCGTTTTGATACGGGCTGTGATGACTCGATTTTATTAAAAAAACATATTGCTGCTGCCAGCAGACTCATCTCAATACCAAAAGGTTGAGCTATCATTAGAAAGTCGAGGAAGTTAAGCGGAGGGAAAAACCAGAAAACGGCAAGTATGAGTTTTGTGACACTCTTTTTAAAAAGAGTTGATATGCAGAAAAAACCGGTCGTAAGTATCAGATAATCGGCAATTGAGACAGCCCACACGGCATTCATTCCCGTTATTTTCATAATCAGATGAGCGAGCAAAGGAATAAGGCTTCCCAGTCTGTCCTGTCCCCAGAAATAGAGGTCGTGCGGGAATTTGAAGTTTGCGGCCATCAAGATATGTATTGCATGGTCGGGATTCAGAAAGTAGTAATAAACAGCTGAAAAATGTAAGAATGAAACGGCAATTATTGCTAATGTCAGCCCGTAGAATGTTATGTTTCCGTATTTTTCTTTAAAATCCAATGAGAAAAAATTTGAGTGTAAAAGTAGTAATCTTTTGAATTGTAAAACGGAAACGGTTTCAAGGTGTTCGGATTAAATGATTATTTTTGCGGCAATGAAGTATGAAAGATATAACTATGTTAACAATCAGGTTCTTATTAGTCTTTGCGGTTTCTTTTGTCATTGTCAACAGCTTAAAATCTCAAGATTCTTTGAGATGGTCGGTTGCGGATGACGGCAGTATAGAATGGAAAGTTGAAAAAAACGATTCCCATACCGATCATATCGAAATGAGCGGGTTTTACATTTCCGTCATTGTGCATTACGGTGTTAAAGACGGTGCACTTGACCAAAATGTGCATCTTGTTTTTCCAATGTTGAGGACCATACCCAATGACACGCACGCAAGTCTTTCGTATGAGATTGATAAGCGGGAAATACCGGAAATAATGATTGACGGTAAAAACGTTGCGGAACATCCCTCTCTTTTTAAAATTAAAGGTAAGTTGTGCTATGAATCGCACACAAACAGCGACGTTATTATTAAACATACCCTTTTCCCTTCCACAGACGAGCCTGTTTTTATTGATAAAGCCGAAGTTATTAATATTTCGGGAAAGAACATTTTCGTTGAAATTCCGGAATTTGTCATTTCCGATACAACAGATGCGGAAAAAGGTGTTTACGGCTCCTATATCATAAAAATATCTTATAATAAAAATGGAGTTTTTACATTGAAGCCCAAAGAATCAATGGACTATGCCGTTATTTATTCGGGAAGGAAACTTTGTGAAGAAGATAATTTTGTCGCACCCGATTACGAGTTGAAAAAACGTGAGGCTTTTGTGGAAAAGACCTTTTCAGACCTTGTTTTTGAGTCGCCTGATGAAGTATTGAACAGGGCATTTGCCTTTGCCAAGGTCAGGGCGGTTGAGAGTATCTACCGTACGAAAGGCGGATTGATGCACGGGCCCGGTGGTGGAAGGTATTATGCCGCAATTTGGGCGAACGACCAGGCGGAATATGCAAACCCCTTTTTTCCGTTTCTTGGTAATTTGGCGGGAAACGAATCCGCAATCAACTCTTTCCGCCATTTTGCAAAGTATATGAACGATGAGTACAAACCCATTCCCAGCTCCATAATTGCGGAGGGAGTTGACTACTGGAATGGTGCGGGAGACAGGGGCGATATGGCAATGATTGCATACGGAGCATCGCGGTTTGCCCTTGCATACGGTGATGAGAAAACCGCAAAACAACTATGGCCCCTTATCGAATGGAGTTTGGAATATTCAAAAAGGAAAATAAACGCCGACGGTGTTGTAGCTTCCGATTGTGATGAACTGGAATTTCGTTTTCCGGCAGGTGATGCAAACCTGAATACATCCTCACTCTATTATGATGCCTTGAAGTCGGCGGTAATGCTTGGCAAAGAGCTTGGTATCAGTCAAAAAGAGCTTAATGATTATGATGTGCAATCCGAAGAAATACACAAGGCTATTGAAAACTACTTCGGAACTGCGATGGACGGGTTTGAAACGTACCGTTACTATAAAGGTAATGATGTTTTGCGCGCCTGGATTTGCACTCCTCTGACGGTTGGCATTTACGACAGAAGTGCCGGCACCGTTGATGCCTTGTTTTCCGGTAAACTATGGACAAAAGACGGTTTGGCATCTGCCGCCGGCAGTACTACTTTCTGGGACAGGGCTACGCTCTATGCTTTGAGGGGTGTTTTTGCCGCAGGATACACAAAGAAGGCAATGGATTATTTTCTGTATTATTCAAAACGCAGGTTGCTTGGCGAACATGTTCCCTATGCCGTGGAAGCCTATCCCGAAGGAAATCAAAGGCATCTGTCGGCAGAGAGTGCCCTCTATTGCAGAGTAGTCACCGAAGGTGTTTTCGGAATACGTCCCACAGGCTTCAACAGTTTTTCGATGACTCCCCGCTTGCCTGACGACTGGAATACAATGGCTTTAAGGAAAATAAAAGCTTTCGGACATAATTTTGATATTGAAGTAAAACGTAAAAACAATAAACTGTCGGTTAAAGTATTCAGCGGAGAAAAGATTTATTATGCTGCCGAAACCGGAAACGGTGAAAGCATAACTGTTCATTTGTGATTATGGAGCATAATGCGAATAATAATTATCACAATGACCGGAGTGTCTACGCTCGAATACAATACAATAATGTCATTTTTGTTTCCGTTTAGTATTTTGAGTTTTCGTGTTTTAATTTTTTACCACGAAAGCACAAAAACCACAAAAATATTATGAAAAGTTTGCTTGTGCTCGGTAATTTTATTTTTTGACAAATCTATCATTAGTCTCACCTTTAGGGGAGATTTAGAGGGGTTAATCATCCTGATTTCAGCTTCGCCAGTCATCCAAAGAGCCCGAAGTGTAAGGCTGCCTCTTTCAAAGGGCTGTTCGGGATTTCCCAATCCCGATACCATCAGGATTTGTAATCCTGTGAAGAAATATAAAAATGCAGATTAAAGTCCGAGAAGTACTTTGCCCTCTTCGCTAACCATATCCGGTGACCACGGCGGATCGAAAACAAGGTTTACATCCACCTCGAAATCAGGGAATTTATTCTTGATGGCTTCCTGCACATTCAATACAATTGCATCGCCGATGGGGCAAGCCGGTGTGGAAAGGGTCATCTCAATATGGACTGTTTTATCTCCGTCATATTCAACCCTGTATATCAATCCCATATCCACAATGTTGACCTCAACCTCAGGGTCAATAACGAACTTCAGGATATTCCATATCTGTGATTCAATTGCTTTTATTTCTTCAGATGTTTTCATTTATTTATAATTTTGTTTCAATTCTTGATTTGTGAAATACGATTTTAAATACATTCATATTGTAAAGAATCGCGGTTATTAAAAGTAATGCCGCTCCTATATTAAAAGTTATTTCCGAACCTGCCAGAATCCCGCCCAACAGAAAAGGAATAGAAGCAATGTATGAGTAGAGTTGTATATCCGCAATCTTTTCGGAATAGAGGTCTTTCGGCAGCGGGGTTTTTGTCTTCCCAACAAAACTTTTATACTTGACAAGCCAAATGATGAAAGGGATTGTTTTGTATGTTTGTCCCAGAATTATTGACGTTATGAAAAAGAAGATTATAGAAAAACCGTAAAGCATTATGATGCGCCAGTATATTTTTTGATCGAAATTCAATCCGCTTATTGATGCTATTATTCCGAGAAAGACAGGCAGGATCATAAACAAAACCGCAATCATAGTATGCTTCATTCCAACATCAAGGTTTTTGCGAAGTCTCTTTTTATATGATTCCCTGACGTAAGACAGGAAGAAAAATATTCCGGCACCAATCATCAATCCCCAAACGGGTAGCATAACGCTGCCGTGTAAAAAGAGCCAGTCCGATTCCAGAAGGAAAAGACCTGCATTGACAAAATAAAAGGCGTATTTGAGTTTGTTTTCATTCATTTGATGCGAAACAAGGAACATGGGGATGAGTGTGGCAGCCGCTCCCATAACTAAAAGTAAAAACCAGCCGGCCATTCCCATATGTGCATGCATCTTTAGGTAAAGAAGATGCGATTGATTCAGAAAATTAAATTTGTAGTTCAAAGCAATTATCAAAGCTATGAGAGCCGTTAGTCCGAGCCAGTATGTTGCAAAAGTTATGAAATTGGAGAGGAAGGTCTTTTTTGTTGCTCTGCGCGTTGATGCGACAATGTTAAAAAGAAACATCATCAGGGCAATAAAGGTGAGGCTTGCCGAATAGACGAGCAAAGTGGAAAATTGATTGTTCCAGAAAGTGTAAACCATCATAACCACAGCTATTCCAAAGGTCCAGAAAGTTACTTTTGCAAGTTTTTCACTGTAAAGTGCCGTCTCGAATATTACCGGAATCAGTTGATACAGAGCTCCGAAAATTATCATTGTTCCGAATCCGAGAACTGCTGCGTGAGTAATGGCGAGCAAGTGCGGTTCGAAAAAGTATCCCGTGAATGAACTTGCCGAAAGAAGCATCAACACTACCACCACAAAAAAAGATATTGACGCGAAAATAAAGTGTGGTACCACTACTCCGGGTGAGGGTGCATTGTCTGTTGCCAATCCTTGCATTATATCTTTTTTTTATTTGTAAATCAGCAATTTAACATTGTTGTCATCTTCTTTATGATGAAGAATGTTCAAACCGCGTTTTTTAAGTTCGGGCAGAAGATATTGAGGTATCCTTTGATGATGAACAAACAAGCCGTATCCTTCCGGCAGTTTTTCAGTCTCGATAAGAATATTCATCATCGGTTCGGGCATCTCCAAACCTCTGACATCAATAGTGTTTAATTTGTCACCAAATGATTTTAGCTTTTGCTCAAATGAAGGTTCTTCCGTTTCTTCAATTTCCGGCAGTTCATCATTCTGTTTAGCCTCTTCCGATTTCCAGAAGTAGGTGTGCACGGCTCCGTCGTCGGGTCTGTCGGTAAAAGAGCTATATCCTTTATCTTTCAAATGACTAATCAGCGGAATAGGTTCAAAAACATTGATGATCTCAAGGACGCTGTCATCGGGTAACTTTTTTATCATCGCCATAATAATTTTAAACGGATCTTCGCCTCTTTCAATGTCGGGTCTGACGTCCATACTGACCAGCTTTCTTTTGCCGATCTCCTCCATTTGTTCTTTTGTGTTGATGTTTTCCATTTCTATGTCTTTTGAATTATAGTCAATTTCAAAACCTATGGATTCCAGTCTCTGTAAGAATTCGTCAACGGAAGTGCCACCTATTTTTGCAGCTTCGGCTACATTAACTCTCGGAGCAAGAAGCTTTCTTAATACCGGATTTTTCAATTTCTTGAAATGCTTGTTTATTGAAGCTATAACTTCAATAGACTCGGGATTTTCCTTTATCAGCTTCGATATCCTTGTTTGTGCATTTACTTTCATAACGAATCTTATTTAGAATGATTCTATATTGGCCGCAAAATTACATATTAAAATGATATAGTCAAGCTTTATATCTGAATTTATTAAATATTTTTGATTCCTATTCAGATTGTGATAAAAACAGAAAAAATAATGTACTTTTGTAACACAAAAAACAAGAAAGATGTACTCCGGTAAAAAGACAGGTCTCTTTTTCGGTTCTTTTAATCCGATTCACATCGGTCATATGATCATTGCCAACTGGTTTGTGGAATATACCGATTTGGAGAGGGTTTGGTTTGTGGTTTCTCCTCAAAGTCCTTTCAAAAACAAAAGGACGTTACTACCCGATCATCACAGGCTTGCGTTGGTACGTACAGCTATTGAGGATGATTTGCGTTTTTGGGTTACTGATATTGAGTTTAATATGCCGAAACCTTCTTACACAATAGATACTTTGACATACCTTGAGGAAAAATATCCGGACAACGAATTTGTTTTGATAGCCGGTTCGGATCAGTTGCCGAAATTTGATAAATGGAAGAATTCCGGACGAATACTTGAGCTTTACAAGATGTATGTCTATGCACGACCAAATTATGAAGAACACAGGTATGACAATCATCCTTCCGTGAAAATATTTAATACTCCTTTGATGGAGATATCGTCAACGTTTATTCGTAAATCAATTGCCGAAGGTAAGGATATGCGCTATATGCTTCCGGCGAAGGTTTGGAAGTATGTTAAGGAGATGCATTTTTATGAGAAATAGGTATTGTAAAATAGTTTCCGGTCATTATTCCTTTGTTATGACACTATTGGTGTGTTGCTTTCTTAAATAAATCTCACGCAGCGGCGCGGCGACGCAACGTATTAATTTACCATAGCTTACATTGCGACTGCCGACTGAAGACTGCCGATTGAAGACTGCCGACTGAAGACTGCCGACTGAAGACTGCCGATTGAAGACTGCCGATTGAAGACTGCCGATTGAAGACTGCCGATTGAAGACTGCCGACTGAAGACTGCCGACTGAAGATTGCCGACTGAAGACTGCCGACTGAAGATTGCCGACTGAAGACTGCCGACTGAAGACTTTCGATGCCGACCTCCCGTCGAGCATGCACGAAGCAAAGCTTCGGCACTGCCGACTGTATGATACTTGTAGAATAACCTCACGCAGCGGCGCAGCGACGCAACGCATAAGTTAAACTTGCAGAGCGACAGTGAAAAATCTATTCCTCAACCGGTTTCAGCACTCCGTAAACATAATGGTCAAGTGTGATGTATTTTTTTGCGGCTTCTTTAACCTGTTCATTGGTGATGTCGTTAACCGCTTTGTTATACTCCTCGTTTGAGATTATCTTTGAGTCGAGGAAAGTGACATTTGCAAGTTTAGCGAGCCAGTAGCCGTTTTCTCTGGAATTTGATTCCCGTTCACGAATGAAAGTCTCTTTGGCTTTGTTTAAAACCTTATCATCGGGGCCGTTTTCCTGCATGTCTTTTATAATGTCGAAAGTGGAGTTAACAAGTTTGTCAACATTTTCGGGAGCGCAGCCGAAGGCTATCATAACCGAGTAGTCCTGACGAGGGAATTTTTCGGTATTTCGTTTCACCCAAACACCATATGTACCGCTTTCCTCTTCCCTGAGTTTTTCTCTCAGATTAATGCTCAATGTTTTTTCCAATGTTTTGAAAATGAGATTGTTTTCAAACCCATATTTGTAGTCACCCTTCATTGTGATGACAACCATACTTTGAGGCTCCTTGCCTTTGTGGTAAGTGAAGGATGTGATTCCGGCGGGAAATTCCGGAGTATTGTCTTTCCAATCGTTTGTTTTACCTGTTACGGGAAGTCCTCCGAGATATTTCTCTGCGAGAGGCTTTAATTTTTCCGGATCAACATTGCCCACAAAGAAAAATTTGAATCCGTCGGCATGTTGAAATTGCTTTTTGTAAACCTCGTAAATATAGCCCTGATCAATGCTTTTAATTTGCTCGATTGTTGGAATGGTTATTATCCTTGGAGAGTTTGAGGTTGTTACTTTGGCAAGAGTATCGAAAAATGCCATTTGGGGGTTGGCAAGTGAGAATTTAGCCTGATTTATTTGATTATCAATAACTTTATCAAAGGTCTCTTTATCCTTTCGCGGGTGTGTAAAATAGAGATACTGCAATTGTAACAATGTCTCCAGATCTTTTGGACTTGCATTTCCTCTGAACTCCTGTTTTAATTCCGAGAGTACTGCGCTGAGGCTCACAATTTTACCCGATAGCTTTTTCTGCAAATTGATGTCGCTGAAATTTCCAAGTCCGCTTTCATTGATAACTGAATTGAAAGCAAGAGAGTTTACAATCTTATCATCCGGAATCAGCGAGCTTCCACCGGGGCTGTAAGCTTTATAGAGTATTTCGTCATTTTTAAAATCCGTAGGTTTAATATAGACTTCAACGCCGTTATTTAGTACCCACTTTGTGTATCCCTCTTCCATTTCCATTTCCGAAACAATCTTTCCCGCAGTAATTTTCTCACTGATAAGCGGTTCATCAAGTGCTTTATCTTCATAAGGGGTTAGCTCTGCCGATTTTGCTTCCTTGATAATTGTCAGAACCTCGGCTTCATCGGGTATTATGACTCCTTCCTTTTTTGGTCCCATAATCCAGACAGCCATATTTTCATCCGTGACCCATTCTTTTGCAAAGTTGTTGATTTCATCAAGTTTGATTGTTGGAATCAACTGTTTGGCATATTCATATTCCGTTTCAATACCGGGAGCAGGTTCTTTTGTGAGAAAATACTGAAGATATTCACTGACAAGAGCCGCCGATTTAACCTTATCTCTTTCCGTAAAACTTTTTTCATAATCGCGAAGCATCTCCGTTTTGGCTCTTTCAAACTCGGAATCCGTAAAACCGAATTTTTTAACTCTTTCGTTTTCCTCAAGCAACACTTTCATTGACTCTCCGAGTTTATTGTCTTTGGCAAGTGCCACGGAAGTATAAGCATCTGTCGTTCGTGCAAGAAATCCCCCGTATCCCGTATAAGCATACATAAACGGCGATTCCGGCTTTTGCATTATCTCGGCAAGTCTGGCATTAAGCATTGAATTATAGAGGTTTTCAGCCAGCATTCTTCTGTAATCTCCAACTGTTGTTTTTGTCTCTCTCGGATGTTTATAAAAAATATTTACCATTAAATATGTAGCCTCTTCATCGGTTGCGATTGCCACCAACGGGTCTTTATTTCCGGGAATATCATATTCAATGCGCGGACGCTCATTTTCGGGATTTTTAATGCCGCTGAAATGTTCTTTGACCTTTTTCTCCATATCGTCCACATTAACATCACCCACAACAATAACCGCCATCAGGTCGGGACGGTACCAATCGTTATAAAAGCTTGTGATTGTTGAGTAATGTGCCGTGTCAATGATATCCATTTTTCCGATGGGCAGTCTTTCCGCATACCTTGAGCCTTTGAAAAGAATGGGAAAGGTTTTGTTTCTCATTCTTTCCTGTGCGCCGAGTCCGAGTCTCCACTCTTCCTTCACTACTCCGCGTTCTTTGTCAATTTCGTCGTGTGCAAAAGATACATAATGCGACCAATCTTCAAGAACGAGGAAGGCACTATCTATTAGTCCCTCTCTGTCCGTTGGCATTTGCAACTGGTAAACGGTTTCGTCGAACGTTGTGTAAGCATTCAGGTGGGCACCGAACTTAACACCTGTTGATTCCAGAAAATCAATGAGATCATTTTTTTTGAAATGTTTGGAGCCGTTGAAACACATATGCTCTATGAAGTGTGCCAATCCCTGTTGGTCGTCATCTTCACAAATTGAACCCGCATTGATTGCAAGCCTCATTTCCACACGGTTCTTGGGCTCCGACTGGTGTCTTATGAAATATGTAAGACCGTTTTTAAGCTTGCCCGTCCTTACATTGGGGTCAAGTTTGAGAAGTGTGCTATAATCCTGAGCGTTTACAGTCATAATAAATGCTGTAATGATGCTGACGAAAAGTGCTGTTTTTTTTATCATTTGAGTTATATTTAATAATTAATAAATAGAGTAATTTCCATAAAGACCAAAATAAATGGTTTTGGTTGTAAAAGTAAGGAAAATTTATTTACTGAAAATGATGTAAAAAGATATAGTGGAAAAAATGTCAGGTCGAGCGAAGTCGAGTCCTGCTTTATATCAGAGTAATTTTTTATTAAATATGCTCAAAATGAAACGAGTCCCTACATTTTACAGATATCTAAAAAGAATAACCATACCCGATTTTCAGACCAAGATAGTCTATTCCGAGTTCGACGATGCCGTAACTTTCCCAAGGAAGATTTTCAAAAGAGTAATACCCGTTCGCGACATAAACCGGACTGTAATTAAAGGTTAGGCCTGCAATTAATGTGCTTTTCCGGCTAATGTGGTATAAAAAGTTAACATTACCCATAAAACTGAAACAATCTTTGTTGTGGTATATCATAAAAGATAAAAAATGTAATGATGTATCGCCAACCTGATTATAATATGAATAACCGATGCTTATCGGAAGAGAATTTTTGCTGATATAATTATATTTTATACCCATTTCTACGGAGGTTGAAAATTTATCATTGATACGAAAGAATTTGCTTATTAATAAATAAATATTGAAATTAACAATATTATATTCATATTGACTTTCGTAAAAATCCCCTGAAATTCCGTTTTCCCGGTCAACACTAAATGAAAAATTTGTATTAAACGGAACAAAGTTGAAGCCTGTGCCCGTTTTTAACCCGAATGATTTATAAATACTTTTATAGTACTCAATTTCAATCAATGGCGCAATTGTGTTTTTTGCTTTTAACATTGGCTCTCCTTCACTGTGAATCGTTAATTTGTTAAGTACAGGACCACCGATGTTGACAGATAACATATCGGATATGTTTTTACTATCATTCAACCCTTTGGATAGCTTATCCTGGCTGAAAATATTTCCCGTGTATAAAAACAGAATACCAAATACTACTGTTAAACTTTTTTTCATAAAATACTCAATTTTTTAACAAATCAAAATCAATTAGTAAAATTTTGTTAAAGAGTGTATTAATCATACTTAAATTCCCCGAATTGAGATTTAATCGTTAAAGATTTTTTATCAGCCTTCCGGCAATAGCCCACAACCTTTGCATCAATATCAAACTCTTTTGATATGGAAATAATACTTTCTGCAACTTTTTCAGGCACATATAATTCAATTCTGTGTCCCATATTAAAGACTTTATACATCTCTTTCCAGGGAGTTTCGGATTCTTTTCGAATCATTTTGAACAGTGGTGGAACGGGAAACATATTGTCTTTGAAAATCTCCATATTTTCAACGAAATTTAGAACCTTTGTTTGGGCTCCGCCGCTGCAATGTATCATCCCGTGAATATCCGGGAAGTGATTCTCAATAACCTTTTTAATGACAGGAGCATAAGTGCGGGTGGGAGAGAGGACGAGCTTCCCGGCTGTAATATCCTGAACCAAAGATGGTTCGGTTAATTTTTTGCTTCCCGAATAAACCAAGTCGTCAGGTATTGAGTTGTCAAAACTTTCGGGATATTTTTTTGCAAGATATTTACTGAAAACATCATGTCTGGCAGAGGTCAGGCCGTTGCTCCCCATTCCACCGTTGTACTCTTTTTCATAAGTTGCCTGCCCGAAAGATGCAAGACCTACGATCACGTCGCCGTCCCGGATATCATTTTCAATTATCTGCGAACGTTTAACTCTTGCGCTAACGGTTGAGTCAACAATTACGGTTCTTACCAAATCCCCGACATCCGCCGTTTCTCCACCCGTAGAATATATTCCGATTCCGAGGTTACGCATTTCAGACAGGAATTCTTCCGTTCCGTTAATTAGGGCTGCAATGACTTCTCCGGGGATAAGATTCTTATTTCTGCCGATAGTTGAAGATAGAAGAATATTGTCGTAAACACCTACACAAAGCAGGTCGTCAAGGTTCATAACCACGGCATCCTGAGCAATGCCTTTCCATACAGACAGGTCTCCGGTTTCTTTCCAGTAGAGATAAGCAAGTGATGATTTAGTGCCTGCACCGTCGGCATGCATTATGTTACAATAATTTTGATCGCCCCCGAGTATATCGGGTATAACTTTGCAAAAGGCATTGGGGTATATTCCTTTGTCAATATTTTTTATGGCGTTGTGTACATCTTCCTTTGAGGCGGAAACGCCGCGTTTGTCGTATCTCGATATTTTTTTTGCAGATGTCTTTAAAGAGGTCATCAATAAATTGTTTTGTGCTGTTTTGATTACACTATTTTATTTTTTAAGTTATAGAATCAACTCCAGTATTAGGATTTTTAATGAGAATACTTTTTAGTTTTTCAATATCAGTAGGTAACGAGTTATACTTTTTGTTTAATCGTTTTGCATCTTTGACAAATGACGAAGTAACAATTATTCTAACTCTTGAGCTCATCTAAAAGTTCATCAATATTCATTAATTCGATATTGCCCGATTCAAATTCTTTTATTTCGTAAATAGCTTTAGCAATATCGTCTGCAACACGGGTAGGGATAACAGGCTTGTCATCCGGAGAATCTTCATTGATAGCGAGATTGTCAATTTCAATGTATGAGTTCATCCCAAGGCGTCTTGCCAATTCGTCCAAAAAGTGCAGATACTCATTTTTATTACTTTTTATCGTTAATGTTCCCATATTTTTCTTTTTATGCAAAAGTATATATTATTCCTTAAAATGCTTAAGTGTTTCATTAATTTCATTTTGAAGCGAGTCAAGTTCGGGTGTAAATTTATCGGTTTGTTCTATTACCATTTTTTCCATTATTCTGTAAGAAACCAGGCGCAAGTTACAATATCTTCTTAATAAAGCATCCTGTTGACGTAGTTCATCCGGCAAACCTTCTATTTTATCAAGTTCATCGAGTATGTCGAGGTTTTTCTGCCAAAGGTCAATTCCGTTTTCTCTTAAACTGTAAAGTATCTCGTCTTTTGTTCCCGTTTGCAAAATATCATAAGCTTTAAGAGCTTCGGTTTCGTTTTTCGAGAATTGCTCTATCCCTTTGTCATAAGTATTTATCTGAAAATCAGGCATAGCAAAGTACACATAAAGGGAAATTATCGCTAACTGGACAATCATAAACAAACTACCTATTCCCGCTGCTTTCCAACCGGAATGAAATTTGCCTCCGTTTTCCTTGTGTCTGACTACGGCAGCCTTTTGATATTTTTGAAATATTAATACAATAATGAAGGTATAGATTCCGGGAATTAGCGCACCGGGAATACTTTCGGTAATCTGTTCGGGAAACAGGAACAGAGCCGCATACATTAAGACCGATGATAGGATTCCGATGATAAAGGAGCGTGTTGCAACATTCTCTTCATCAAGGGCCTTATAATTTTGTCCCATCATATAACCTGCTACTACAGGTCCTCCGAAAAAGGTGGCGATTAGCAGTGCCCGTTCGGAATATAGTTTCCGGTTATTGATAGAATCTTCAGGCATACAGATTGCTTATTTGAAAATCAACAGTTTGTTTTCTTCGTCAACCGTAAATTTTCCAAACAAAGAGAATGTAGCTTTATCAATATAAAAACCTTTTTTTATTTTATAACTCACTGTTACCTCAAAGAGTGAGATATGATGATCCAGGACTTTCATATCTTCAATCAGGAACACTGCACCGTCTGCAATAGTTGAGTTTGCTAACACTTCATTAACGTCTCCTGCAAAATCACCTTTACTTATGGCTCCCTCTTTAAGCAGTTTAAGGGCATCTTCCAGCGATATAAAAGGTTTATTAAGTCTTTTATCAACATAGACGGCAGTTTTATATCCGTTTACATAGGCTTCGATCCCATATTTGCCGTTTTCATCAAAAATAAGGGGAACACTATTCTCTTCGGCTTCGGGGTTCACAACAACTTCAACTTTAGGGACTTTAACTTCACCAAGTTTTTCTTTTGGAACAAAGTCGTTATTCAAAACCCTGAATTCCGTCCTCCTGTTAAGCTGATAGGCAAATTCCTTGATATCTTTTGTGGGAAGAGAATCAATAAATCCTTCGGTAAGAACAACCCCGGAATCAAGAACAAGAGTTCCGTTCATATAGTAGTTGTGGTCAAGTTTACGCGGAACTCTTTCACCGTATCCTTTAGCAACAAGTCTGTCAGGGTCAATACCGCGGAGGATAAGATAGTCAACAACCGATTGGGCACGCTTTTGTGAGAGGATATCATTACGTTCATCCGAGTCACGCGAGTCGGTATGTGAAGCAAGTTCAACAACAAGAGTGGGATTTTCATCAAGAGTGGTTATCAGCCCCTGCAAAGAATCCTGATATTGCGGTTTTAAATCCCATTTTGCCA
>JALSSR010000016.1 GCA_026984135.1 Bacteroidales bacterium | reverse complement strand
GTCCGTTGAATGGTAGACGCGTCCGTACGGATTCTCGCAAGAGAGTTGCCATCGCTCTGGCCTGCGTCGAGTCAACGGATGACTTGCCATTGCTTTTGGCCTACGCCGAGTCATCCGTTGACTTGCCTTGGCTTTTGCCGAGTCATCCGTTGACTTGGCTTGGCTTTTGCTGAGTCATCCGTTGAATTGCCTGTGTTTAGGCCTTGCCTTAATAAAAGTTGCAGTATTCAAATTAGTTGTATTTTTGCAGCGTTGTTTTTTGAAACAAAAATTTGAAAATGCGTATAATATAATTTACAAAAGGTTGTTAGTGTAAAACAATTTGTATATTATTAAGGTTAAGGTAGTTTGAATATGTATAAACCCGGAAATGGAATGATTAGAGGAGGTCTTGTTGCACTGCTTCTTGTTTTTGCGTTATCTTTGTTTTCAGCCGATAAGGTTTTTGAAAATGTAGAAAACAGTAAATATACATTCCATTATAAAAGAGATAATTCAATAAAGTCCAATACGAATAACTTTTTTATTCGGGAAATTGCGCGTCATAACCTTAACAGTCTTAGTAATACTACTTTTACCTATTATTATTCTGTCCACCAGTCTATTTCAAAAACGGAAATGAATACTTTTCTTGTTAAAACAAAAGTTAAAGGAGAAAAGTGTACCGGCGATGTTTACTACCGTGATTTTGATATTTCTGACATTCTGATGCCCGATCATGCCGATCTTAGCATTGCGATATATTCCGGGGATGCATATCTTGAAAATTTCTATTTCAAAGATGTAACACGGAATGCTCAAAAGGAATTTGAGCTTGATTTTGTCTTTGAAGGCAATGAAGTTCCTGAAAGTTACTGGGTTAGAGTTGAGAATGTTGATTTTTATTCGAGTAGTAATGATAAGGATGTTTTTTTTAACCGAATAAATAAAATTGATACATATTATACCGGAATTGCAGTAGCGGAAAGATTGATTGATCAGCTATCATCCCTGAATGTAAAGGATTCTTACTTAATTCCCGATTTGTTTATTAAGTTAAAAGAAGTCGAAAGAGTATATGATGTTATTGCGAATTTCGATTTTCCGGAGGAGCTTAACCTCGGGACGGAAGATAAGGCAGGTTATTATAAAAAAATGGATGAGCTGGAACGTAAAATTAAACAGTATAATTACAAATATAATGCGCTTCTGGCGTCCGTTGATTTTATTAAAACTGATAGCCGTCTGGTTGGAATTGCTAAGGATTATGTTGATCTTACATCACGTTACTTTGAATTATCTCAGGAGGTAACTCATTGGCAATCTTCCATATACTATGATCTGGGTCTCGTTAAATATACAAATGAGATGCTGGAAGATTATTTCAGTAGTTTTGAAAAAATAATAGAAAAAACAGGCGCTTGCAATAATGAGACTCAGGTGATTGCATTATTAAAAGATCGGATATTCCGGAATTATCTTCAAAAGGCAGAGGAGTATGTGGATGAGGAGAATTATAATATGGCTATAGGCGTCCTGAAAAATGCAAAAAACTTTTACAAATTAACAAAGGGCACTTCTTTGCCGGTTGAGTTTAATATTCTTAATGCAACAGCGAATTATGGTATATTCACATCGTATATACAGATAACCGACAGAGCTATAGAAGTGGGTAATTATGAACTCGCCGAAAACTACATTAATAAAGCCGGAGAATTTCAAAAGCAACACAGTAATACGATAATAACAGATGTTTATTTGAAGAAAATGACGGCCAATCTCATCAACCTGTATATCGTCAAAGGAAGCAGCCTGAATGAAAATTCTGATTTTTATGAGGCAAAGTATTGCTTTGAACAGGCACAAAGATTAAGCAGTTCCATATCGGAGTTTAACAAAGACTACGAGATTAAACACGGTTTGGATAAGGCTATTAACGGGCTTTATAATAGTTATGTTGATAAGGCTAGGTTTTATTTTGACAACAGTGATTTTTATAAAGCTAATGAAGAGATATTAAAAGCTCAGGAATTGTATAATTCCAATTCGTCAGTTATTGTACCGTCGGTTGAGGTTAACGATATAAATACGGGGGTTAACCAAAGTTTGTATTCGTATATGATAATGAAAGGAAAGATAAATCTTGATGCGGGTAGTTTTGTTTTGGCATTTGAGAATTTAAATAATGCACGCAAGCTGGAAGAGGAGTTTGAATTTCAGAGCGATTCCTTGCTGGAGCCTTTATTGAAAAAAGCTGCAGCACTTGTGGTTATTGATAAATGTAAGAATGCAAATGAATTGGCAGATGATGATTATACAGCCGCAAAGGATATTTATGATGACTGTATGGAGATGCAGCTTGAATACGGCCTTGAGGAAGATACCAATGTGCAAAAAAGCTTGTGGACTTTAAACAGTTATCTTTTTGAAAAGAATTGTGAAAATGAAAATGAAATTTTTCTGAGCTATATTGATAAAGCGGAAATGACGATTAATTCAGGTGACTTTATCGGGGCGGTTAATATTCTTAATGAGTCGTTTGTGGTGCCGGAAAAGAATCCTTATTGTGAACTTGATGTGGAAACGGCTGAAGGCTTATTATCAAAATATAACCCAGCTGCAAGATATCAGGTGCTTGCAAAAGAAGCTCAGAAAGCATTGATGTCGGAAGACCGTAAATCGTTTTTGAAAATTTATGAGGAGATGGAGCAAATATCTTCCGAAAGTGAAATTGTACGTGCAAAGATTGAGCCTATGCCTTTGTTTTATCTTTTCTCCGTGAAAAACAACCTTGCATTATTTGAAAAGTCAATAGAGCAATACGACAACAGATCCGAATTTGAAACGGCTATGAAGTTACTGAAGACTATTGAGGCCAACCACTACTCAATGCGGGACACACGTGCAATTCAGGAGCGACTTGCCTATAAATTTTCTGAATCGGATAAAGAGAGCCCGGATGCTGTTAATCCGAAAGTGAATGTCGAAAAATATACCGAAGGTAAATCCTGGTATAAATTCTTCAAAAAGGCTTATATTAAGAATTCCAAATAAACCGATGCTGAACGAAAATGCAAATTTCTTCGAATAATATTTGCTATATTTCAGACAATTGCATCAAGGATGATTTGCAAAGTTTACGACCGAAGGAAGCGATACGAAGTAAGCAGGTCTGTATCCGTCCGGATCCGTTTTAGTATAGAGATTGTTATTTTTTAACTTGTATGTCAATATTTTTGTTTATACTTGTCAAAAAAATAATCCGGTGTTGTTAATTTTTGTATATTAGCCGCCTCTCAGGATTATGATAACAGATTTAAATTTACCAATCATGAACAAACGATTATTATTAATTAGCAATTCTACAAATTTCGGGGAAGATTACCTGTCTTGGCCCAAAGAATATATAAAAGAGTTTTTTGAGAAAAAGGGAATCCGCAGAATCCTGTTTATTCCCTATGCAGGAATTGCACTTTCGGATAAGAGTATTGAAGACTCCTATACTGTTTACAGAGACAGGGTTAACGACGTGTTTAACGAAATTGGTCTCGAGGTATATTCAATTCACAGGGAAAAAGATCCGAGACAAGCTGTTCGGGATGCGCTCGCAATTGCAGTGGGAGGTGGTAATACCTTTCATCTTGTTTATAAGTTGCACGAACTTAGATTGATGAAGACAATTAAGGAGATGGTTGAGAAGGGTGTTTCATATGTGGGTTGGAGTGCAGGTGCAAATGTTGCCTGTCCCTCTCTGCGTACCACCAACGATATGCCTATTGTTGAGCCTGCCGGTTTTGATTGTCTGAATCTGGTTCCTTTTCAAATAAATCCGCATTATATAGATGCTACAATTGAAGGACATGGCGGGGAGTCGCGAGAGCAACGTATTGAAGAGTTCCTTGTTGCAAATGAAGGAATCTATGTTGCCGGCCTCCGCGAAGGAACTCTGCTTTCGGTTGAACATGGTAAAATAGAGCTAAAAGGGCAAAGGCCGATGAGAGTCTTTAAACAGGGGCAGGGTCCGAAAGAATTTAACCCGGGAGAAGATATCGGTTTTTTATTGAAGTAGTTAAGTAAAAACCTGCAAGCCTTTATTTTATGCAAGATTTTTTAAGTGTAGATAGTAAAACGGATATATTGTCAATTGAGGCTTTTCCTCTGCCTGCAATTTTGGAGACTACCCGCTATGATGATAAAAATGAAATCATCGGTTATTTTATCAGGCAGGCGAATACTTTGTTTGCTGATTTGCTCGGGGTTAGAAAAGAACAACTAATTGGAGTTGAGCTAAAAGAATTGTATCCCTATATTGGTGCTGTTAAGGAGGAATTGGCGTATAGGTTCAAAGATGAAATAGAATCTTACGGCTCATTCAACTTCGAGATGTTTGCTGAAGGCCTTAATAGTTGGTTCGATATGTTTGTTAAAGTCATTGATAAGGAAACTTCTTTTATCGCTTTTAACGAATGTACTGATCGAAAGCTTAATGAGGAGGAACTGAAGGAGAGCAAATTCAGGTTTAAAAGTCTTTATGAAAATTCAACAATCGGTATTTACCGTACAACACCGGAGGGTGAGATATTGCTTGCTAACCCTGCGTTACTTGATATCCTGAGTTATGATACCTTTGATGAACTAAAATCAAGAAATCTGAATAACGATTCGTCCGATTCCGATTATGACCGTGGTAAATTTATAACCGAAATTGAAAAGTATGGTATCGTAAAAGGATTTGAGTCAATATGGAAAACAAATGGCGGCAATTTTATCAATATTAGAGAAAGTGCAAGGGTTGTCAGAGATGCGGACGGCAAAACACTCTATTATGAAGGTTCGGTAGAAGATATTACAGATAGAGTTGAATCCGAGAAAAAGTTATCCGGACTTAACAATGTTTTTGTGGAGATGGGTGTTGATACATTGGAAAATATTGACCTGTTGGTTAAAAGGGCTTGTGAAATTATTGGCGGTAAGTGGTCTGCTTTTTACTGTTATAGAAAGGAGACTGATACGATAAAGATCAAATCAGATCATAATCTTCCGATTGATTTTCCAAAAGAATTTAGTGCTAAAGGCCATATCTGCTATGAAGCTCAGTTAAATCCAAATGAACTTTTTAAAGTAGAAGATATCTCCGAGACAAAATTTTCTAAAACCGATTCTTTTGTACAAGAGTTTAATATGAAGGCGTTTCTCGGCTATCCCATAGTAAATGATATTATTCAGGGATCACTCTGTGTTATATTTGATGAAGAGCGGGAGTTTACCAATACGGAATCACGAATAATATCCACACTGGGCAAGGCATTATCACTTGAATATCAGCGTTATAATATTGAACAAAATTTAATCAAAGCAAGGGAGGATGCCGAGGAAGCCAGCCAGGCAAAGAGTCAGTTTATTGCCAATATGAGCCACGAAATACGTACTCCTCTTAATGGTATAATAGGGTTCACCGAGA
>JALSSR010000015.1 GCA_026984135.1 Bacteroidales bacterium | reverse complement strand
TTGCATTGGAGGGTTAACAGTTTCGGATTTTAACAACGACTCATTGCCCGATTTGCTTTTTCAAACACAGGATATGCAACACCTTTTAATATTCTATAACAAAGGCAACTTCGACATTGCCGATTCTGTTTTCATCCCTATGGCTGATTATGGCGAAACAACCCGCCGCTCTGCCTGTGCTGATTTTGACGGGAACGGGTATAACGATATTGTTACAATCCGCTATTTACATGCACCAATACCAAATGTTAATATCCTATACAATGATGGAAATGGAGGTTTTGTAGAAAATCCGATAACAAAAATCCCCCGCCTTACTGACGAAGTAAGGCAGGAAAATCCAATTGTTTGTTATCCGAATCCATTTACAACGGAAACAACAATTACATTTTCATTAAAAGAAAAAGGAAAAGCACAACTGAAAGTATTTGATTTAAACGGAAAATTAGTCAGCACATTAATAAATAAAGAATTACAAACAGGAAATTATAAATTTAAGTGGAACGGCACGGATAAAAACGGAAAGTGCCTGCAACATGGCATATATATGATTCGGTTAACAATTAACAATAATATAATTCAAACCTGTAAACTTATAAAATACTAAACCAATGAAACATTACAATATCCAATCATTTTCAATACGAAACTTTTTGTTTTTAATTCCTTTATTGCTGCTTGCCTTTACCACCGGCGATAGCAAAAGTGAGTATAATGTACCTATAAAAGCATTTTCAGTTAATACTTCAGACATTGATTTGGATGGAGATAAAGATATAATTATTGGGCACTTGACTGCTTGGCAACAACAGAATCCAACCGTATCTATTCTCAATAATTATTCAAATGGTATCTTCAACATAATTGACACTTCTCTTATATTTTCAGGCTATCAAGAAAACATTTTCGCAATAAAAATCAATAATGATAATTATCCCGACCTTGTCACCTTTTATTCCGATTTTTCATCCGGTACTGCAGAACGATACATTAGAATATATTATAATGAAAACGGTGAATTTAATAATTATACAAATTTCAACCTGAATAGTTCTGAAACATTTACAACAATAAATTATGGTGACATAAATGGAGATAGCTATTATGACTTGGTTGTTATTTCTAACCAGGGAAAATTTTGGGGCGTCCTTTACAACGACGGCACAGGCAACTTTTCCCCACCCCAGTACCACAGTGTTTCGGATTATTACCCTTCAGATATCGCTTGCGCCGACCTGAATGACGACGGAAGGGAGGATATTGTGATTGGCGGAAAAACCGAAATTTTCTTCTCTTATGAAACCGGTTTTCAATCTTTATTCTTCAACACAATTACAAGTGATATTGAAACGGTTGATTTTGATAATGACGGCGATATTGATATTATCGGTGCACATCAACCTTTGCCCTCTAATTATTACCTTGTAACCCTGATTGAAAACCTGGGTAATGAAAATTTCACAATTCACCCTTCATTTATTTTTCAGCCTGTTTGCAATAGAGGGTTAACAGTTTCGGATTTTAACAACGACTCATTGCCCGATTTGCTTTTTCAAACACAGGATATGCAACACCTTTTAATTTTCTTTAACAAAGGCAACTTCGACATTGCCGATTCTGTTTTTATCCCTATGGCCGATTACGGCGAAACAACCCGCCGCTCCGCCTGTGCCGATTTCGATGGGAACGGGTATAACGATATTGTTACTATCAGAAGTTGGGGAGCACCATTACCTGCCAATGTAAATATTTTATTTAATGATGGCAACGGAAATTTTTTGGAAGACCCGATAACAAAAATCCCCCGCCTTACTGACGCAGTAAGGCAGGAAAATTCAATTGTTTGTTATCCGAATCCATTTACAACGGAAACGACAATTTCATTTACGATAAAGGAAAAAGGAAAAGCACAACTTAAAGTATTTGATTTAAACGGAAAATTAGTTCATACTATAACAAACAATGAATTACAAAAAGGAAATTATAAATTTAAATGGGACGGCACGGACAAAAACGGAAAGGAGGTTAAGACCGGTGTTTATATTGTTAAGCTTGTTACCGGCAGGCAAAACTATTCGTGCAGGATCATTTACAGCAAATAAATTATATTAATAATCAGGCTTAACCGGAATAAAGGAGAATGCAACGTCCAGAATTTGAGACCCGGGCGAGGCTTCTCCCCGCTCTCCGGTAACAGCCGCAAAATTACTAAATTATGAATAAAAGTTTTAAATTTTCATTATTAATTATGGCAACTGTTTGTCTTTTTACATCATCGGTTTTTTCTCAGTTTACGCGCGATGATGCAACTAACCTTGTTCTTAACACAATCCTTGCAGATGATATCGGTAAGGTGGATGTGTATGCTTCTTACAATTCGGTCAACGGTAACGTTGAACAGATAGACAATGAAACCATTGATTGCGCTTATACGGGCAATTGGGTGTTTTTTGTTGACGACAAACCGTTTTCGGGTTGGTACCACGATTGCCGTTATATCTTTGTAAACGATCAAAGCGGCGACTATTCTATTGTTACCGGCAACATTTACCCGAAAGACCAATCAGCCGGTTATGAATTAATAAGCGAAGCTGACAAGAATGAACCGACAGACCCGGGTGAAGCAACCGGAACATTAAATGACGGGTTACCACCGAACGACCATTATTTTGCCGTTATTGTTTGCCTTCACGACACACAGAAAGATTGGAACGATGTTTCGCTAATATACAATACCCTTATTGATATTTACGGATACAAAAAGGAGAATATTTTTGTACATTACGGTAAATATGGGACAAGTGGGACTACATATGGAGGTGATTTAGATGGAGATGGTAATGCAGATGATCTCGACTATTCCGCATTCGGTTCGGAAGTACATGCCACTTTTAACGAACTTGCCGGTAATACAACACAAAATGATGATATACCGGCTTTGGAAAATGATGACCAGTTGGCGGTATTTTTTACAAATGCTTATGTTTATGCACCCATTCCCGAAGTGGTTTTGTGGGCATTTTGGAATGATCAGGGGGGTGGAATATATGCTGATGTAGAAGACCCTGCTGAAATTGCCGGTATTGTAGCTGATATTAGTTGCGCTCAAATGACACTGACTTTCTCAATTAACAGCGGGGTAGGGATTGCCGAGTATTTTATGGATTACAGCAATCCCGTACAGTGCGAAAACAGGTTTGTACATGCTGCTGCAAGTATAATGGAAGATAAACATTACGAACAATATATTACAGGTAATCTGTATGGCGAATATTTTTATTACTGGGCTGCTGCTGCAAGAGGGGTTTATCCCGAAGTAAATACTCCTTGGGTGTCAAGTGAATTCGAAACTGGCACGTTCCCGTTTTCAACAATCTCAGGCCTTGAAAACCACCCAGGCGATTTTGACCCTGATGCGGATGGTGACGGCTATGTACAAATGGAGGAAGCATTTTATTATGCAAACAGTATGGATACCTGGAGTGATGACGGATATTATTATAACCCCTGGACACCTGGAGTTGAAGAAACACCGGCGGATTGGGATTTAATTCCTTTTGAAGATGATGTGATGACTTTGGCAGGGTATGCAGGGCTTGTAGAAACACCGGTAACATTATCGGGAAGTTATTTAATCGGCGGTACACTTTCAACCGGCCCATTTGGCGTTGGAGAAGCTGTTACTTTTGATGATGGAAGCAACATATTTTTAATAAATCCGGAAGCCAAGATAACGATAAATACAAATTCAAAAATAACTCTTAATGAAGATGTCTCTGTTAAGGGAACGAACGAAAATAATGTTATTGAAGTTTACGGACGTTTATTTACTCCCTATGGAAATGTAACATTTTCATCACTAAGCGGTTCAAAATGGAAAGGAATAGAATTTAATAATAGCGGTAGTTCATCAGGTTATTTTTATCTACATCAAGGAATTTTTTCAAATTGCAATATAACCGGTGAAATTTTTAACCTTGAATTGAATAACAATATTTTAACTAACGGATTAATTGATTGCTCAAACGGCTATGTTTCAGTCGGTTCATCATATTTTTATAATAGTGGAATTAAACTAAATCATCCCCATTATTCCAATTTTTCGGTATCACTAATAGACAATGTGTTTGACGGTCAAAACCAATATACAGAACCTGCAATTGAAATAACAAAATATGGGTCTTTTAATATTAGAGGCAATAGTATAAAACATTATAATGATGGTTTGAAAATATACTATGCAGGAAATGGAGAAGGTGAACAGAAAATATGGCATAACTCCATTTGGGATAATACCGGGACTGCAATGATTATTTATAACACAACGGCAGACCTTACGGGTAATAATATAGCAAACAGTAATGCAGGTATAATGATGTTCAACAGAAGCAATATATCGCTCCACGGCTGGAAAGATGCCTCATTGCCCGGTGAAACTCAAAATATACATGATTGTAACAAAAATGAGATTTATGCATCAGACGGAAGTTTTCCACATACTTTCGAATGGAATGCAATTTGGGATGACGACAACTATAATGATCAATTGGTTTATACAACTGGACAGGAAGGCCCGTTTGATGTTAGAAATAATTACTGGGGTGATTCTTTTGAACCTGATGAAGACTTTTTCCCTCCTGATGGTTATATTTATGAACCTATTTGGGAATTAGATAATGGCGGAAGCGAAACAGAAGAGGATAAAACATTGTTCACAAATGCTATGACAGATATAAACGACAGCAATTATGTATCTGCAAAATCTAAATTACAGCAATTAATTCTTAATTATCCTAATTCAAAATATGCATTAGCTTCTTTAAAAGAGATATATAATATTCAAGAATTCATTAATACTGATTATTTATCGCTTAAACAGTACTATAACACTGATGCTACTATTCAAAATAATATGAAACTTGCCGAGCTCGCCGATTTTCTTGCAAACCGTTGCAACATCAAACTGGCTAATTGGCCCGATGCCATATCCTGGTTTGAGAATGTAATCCAAAATCCGGAATCAATGGAAGACAGTATCTTCGCAATTATTGACCTTGGATACACCTACTGGCTTATGCAAAACGGCGGATTGAAATCGTCAAATTATGTGGGTTCGATGACTCAATACAAGTTTGCCGATTACAATGCCTACGCCGAAAACCGCGATTATTTACTCTCGCTGTTGCCGGGCGACCAATCCAACCTCACGGAACAGATGAAACAAAATGTTAATGCCCTTAACGGCGGCGAACTCCTGCAAAACATACCAAATCCCTTCGGTGCGGAAACGCAAATTTTCTACAAACTCGATAATGATGCCGTTGTATCGGTAAATATTTTCGACTACACAGGCAAACTCATAAAAACCTACAACGAAGGTGAAAAATCAGCAGGCGTTCACAGCGTTACTTTCGATGCCGGAGGCCTTACACCCGGAATGTATTTCTATTCCATTGACGTTAACGGAGT
>JALSSR010000014.1 GCA_026984135.1 Bacteroidales bacterium | reverse complement strand
CTTCCTTTCAGGACTTCGGCGGCCTGCGCAAGGTCTTCGAGGCGTCCGTTGGTGCAGGTGCCTACCATTGCTTCCTGAATCTTTATTCCTTTAACTTCCGACAGGGCTTTAACATTGTCAACATGATGCGGTACGGCAACAACGGGGAAAAGCTCGTTAAGGTTGATCTCTATTTCCCTGGCATACCTGGCATCTTCGTCTGCCCAAATACCTTTTGCTTTCTCGCCAAGGTACTCTTCCGTAACTTCATCGGGAGGGAATACCGCATTTTTGGCACCCATTTCGGATGCAAGATTTGCAATAGTCATCCTTTGTGAGATATTCAGCGTTTTAACACCATCTCCGTGATATTCAATTGACATATAATCCGCTCCGCTTGAACCTATCATTCCTATAATCCATAATGATAGGTCTTTGGCATAAACGCCCCGGGGAAGCTTGCCGTGAAGGGTTATCTTTATTGTTTCCGGCACTCTGAACCATGTCTCGCCCTGACTCCATAATCCGGCGGCTTCGGTTCTGTCAATTCCAGCTGCAAAAGCATTAAAAGCCCCTGCCGTGCAGGTATGGCTGTCGCTGCCCACTATCACCATTCCCGGTTTTGCGTAGTCTGCCATTATCTGGTGGCAGATTCCTTTTCCCGCATCGTGAAACTTGGTGATGCCCTGTTCTTTGACAATATCCCGGATGGATTGATACTGGTTTGCAAGTTTGGCACTTGTGGGTGGTGCATTATGGTCAAGTACAATGAGCAACTGCTCGGGGTGCTTAACCTTTTTGCCTCCCATTTTTCTGAACGTATTGAAAATACTTGCCGTGTTGTCGTGAGTTAATATAATGTCCGGCTTTTTAAAAACTATACTGCCTGCATCGGCTCCAAATATTTTTTCTGCGAATGTTTTCCCCATTTTTATTATTTTTCTTTTTTAGAGAGGCAAAAGTAAATAAATGTTTTGTTAACAAATTAAAAATAAACAGAAATTGTTACTTTTGCAACCCTCACTTAAAAAGTATTTTATATGAATGATGAAATAAGAGAGGAAGAGCGCATTCGTGAAGCAATAAAAGAGAAAAACTGGAATGAGATAAAAACCAACGATTCCTGGGCGGTATTTAAAATTATGTCGGAGCTTGTTGACGGATTTGAGACTCTGTCAAGGATCGGACCTTGTGTTTCGATATTCGGTTCGGCGCGATGCAAGCCCGGTTCGGAACATTATAAACTTGCGGAAGAGATAGCATATTTGATAACCAAGAAAGGTTTTGGTGTAATTACGGGCGGAGGCCCCGGAATTATGGAAGCTGCCAATAAAGGTGCTCATTTTGCAGGTGGTAAATCGGTGGGACTTAATATTGACCTTCCTTTTGAGCAAAAACCGAATCCGTTTATTGATACTGATAAATTTATAAACTTTAACTACTTCTTTGTTCGTAAGGTGATGTTTATGAAGTATTCACAGGGATATATCGTTCTTCCGGGCGGTTTCGGTACTATGGATGAGCTTTTTGAAGCCATTACTCTTATTCAAACCCACAAGCTGGTTAGTTTTCCAATCGTGTTGGTATCAAAAAAATACTGGGGCGGACTTTTTGAGTGGATAAAAGAGAGAATGCTTGAAGAGGGGAAGGTGTCACCCGGTGATATGGATATTTTTTGTCTTGTGGATACAGCCGAAGAAGCGGTGCAGGTGATTGAGGATTTTTATAATAAATATGCTCTGAAACCGAACTTCTAAATATTTTCTTTTTTTTTATGCAACCTATCATTTAATGCAAATGTCAGAGAAATAGAAATATGTAATTAGTTTTAATATAAAAAATTGACAAATGAGAAAAATCGTTTTAAGTGCAGCCTTATCATTTTTTGTGCTGCTTTCGTTAAATGTTGTATCTCAGAATGATACAACCAAGAAAAAGGGTTATGAGTTCACGATCGTGAAAGAGTTACCTGTCACATCCGTAAAAAATCAGTATCGTTCGGGAACCTGCTGGAGCTATTCCTCCATTTCTTTCCTTGAGGCCGAACTTTTAAGGATGGGTAAAGGTGAATATGACCTTTCGGAGATGTTTATAGTATGGAACACATACAAGGATAAGGCTAAGAAATATGTCCGTTTCCACGGCCATATCAATTTTGGCGGTGGAGGTGCTTTCCACGATGTTTTATATGTGATGAATACTTACGGATTGGTGCCCGAGGAAGCATACAGCGGAAATGTTATTGGTGAAAAGGGGCCTGTACACGGTGAACTGGATGCCGTTACTCAGGCTTATGTTGATCAGATAATCAAGAATAAAAACAGAAAACTAACACCCGTTTGGTTGAAGGGTTTTGAAGGTATTTTAAATGCATATCTCGGCGATTACCCCGATACATTTGTCTATAACGGAACGGAATACACTCCCAAATCATTTGCAAAGGAACTGGGGCTTAATGAGTCTGATTATGTCGAAATAGGTTCGTATATGCACCATCCCTATTATGAAAAATTCATCCTTGAGGTTCCGGATAACTGGATGCTTGACAGGATTTATAATGTTAAGTTGGATGAAATGATGGAAGTTATTGACAATGCCATTGATAAGGGCTATACCGTTGCCTGGGGTGCGGATGTCAGCGAAAAAGGTTTCTCCTGGAAAAACGGTGTAGCAATAGTGCCCGATGAAGATGTTAATGATTTGACCGGAACGGAAAAGGAAAAGTGGGAAAAACTGACCGAAAGAGAGCGGCGTGCAGCCCTTTATAAATTCGATGGTCCTGTTAAGGAAAAAGTCATCACTCCGGAGTTGCGTCAGGAAGGATTTGACGATTACGAAACAACCGATGATCATGGTATGCACATCACGGGTATTGCAAAAGACCAGGATGGAAATAAATTTTATAAGATTAAAAATTCCTGGGGTACCGAAGGCCAGATTTATGATGGATATTTTTATGCTTCCGAAGCCTTTGTACGCTTGAAAACGATTGATATTATGGTTCATAAAGATGCTGTCCCCAAGAGCATTAAGAAGAAACTCGGGATGTAATATTATTATTATAAAGATTATGGAAAAGGCGTGTTCCACGGGGATACGCCTTTTTTGTTTTTATTTAAAACTATTCCCGATAATTTTCGTTAAAAGATAAGATTAGATTTTGAGATTTTTATGTTAAGTAAGAAAGTAGTTTTTTATCTGTTGTTTTTGCTGTTGGCGACTTTTGTGTTTGCCGGTAAGAAGGATAGTACAAGATTGGAGAAACTGGCCAGAATTGATAAGCTGGAAGACCAGATATATAATTCTTTGGGAAGTAATCTTACTCAAATGGATAAAATAACTATTTGTGATTCTCTGTCTTACCTCTATCTGAATATTTCAAATGACAAGAGTGTGGAATATGCAACCCGGGCATTAAAAATGGCCGAGAAAAAGAATGACTCCGACTTGCTGAAAATGCCTCTGGATATGCTTGGTACGGCATATTTCTTTATGGATAATTATGAGAAATCAATAAATTATTATCAAAGACTTTTGAATATCTATGAAGCTGCGGGAGATGATGTCAACAGGGCCGAGACACTTAGGAAAATCGGTTTAAGTTATTATCACTGGAGCAAATATATCGAAGCTAATAAATATTATGAAGATGCTCTTGGGATTTTCAAGCAGCAGCAGGACTTTGAGGGTATATCAAGGACACTCCGCGGTATTTCCGCAATACAAGGACATTGGGGCGAGTATGATGAAGCTTTGAATTCGGTTCAGGATGCACTTAAATTTTGTGAGGAAATAGGTGATTCAAAGGGAGTTGCAATGTGCTATAACACAATCGGGGTTCTCTATCAGGATATTGGTGATTACTCTAATGCGTTGAAATATTTCTCTCAAAGCCTTAGCTCTTTTGAAGAGACAGGAAGCCTTTATGATATTGTAAATATGAATTTGCATGTCGGAGATGTCTATCTTAATCTTAAGGACTATGACAAGGCTTTGGAATACTTTTTTAAAGCTCAAACCATCGGGAAAAATCTTGACAATAAAAAGCTGGAATCCATTACTCTGAGTAATATCGGTGAAGTTTATTATTCAAAAGAAGATTATCAAACTGCCCTTGAATACCAGTTGAAATCGCTTAAAATGAAGGAGGAGATCGGAGATAAAAAAAGATTGGCAATAACATATGTCGAACTTGGAAAAATTTATCACAAGCTTGGTGATGATAAGAAGGCAATTGATTATCTGAAAAACGGACTGGATATCGCAAGGGATATTAATTTTCTTTATCAGATAAGCAAAGCTTACGAGGCCTTGTCAATGGTCTATTATGATATGGGTAAGTACAAGAAATCTCTTGATTATTACAGGTTTTATGTTGAAATACAGCAGAAGATACATTCGGTCGAAAAAAATAAAGCGGTTGCCGAATTGCAGGCTAAATATCAGCTTGAGAAAAAAGAGAAGGAGAATGAAAGGCTTAGGCATAGCGAACAACTGCATAAAGCACAAATTACTTACCAGTGGTTAGGTATCGGATTGTCTCTTTTTGTTTTGATTACGGCCATTATTTTAACCATGATTTACAGGTCGAAATATCAGCAAAACCAAAAGCTTAATGTTCAGCTATCCCTGAAAAATAAGGAAATAGACAATCAGAAGAATAATGTCCAAAAGCTTAATGCCGAACTGAAAGAGGCGAACTCGACAAAGGATAAATTCTTTTCTATTGTGGCTCACGATCTTAAAAATCCGTTTAACTCTCTTATTGTTCTGACCGGCTTGCTTATTGAGGAGTACGAACTGTTTACCGAGCAGGAAAGAAAAGAGTTTTTACAGCAGATCAAGGAGTCGGCTGAAAATACATTCTCACTTTTGCAAAACCTTCTGGACTGGTCAAGGTCACAGACAGGTAAACAGGAGATTAATAAGGAAGTGCTTGATATGGAGTCTATTGCGTCTAAAACAATAAAGTTGCTAAAAACAAATGCCGAGAATAAAAAGATTAAGGTCTCATATAATATCCCAAAAGGTACAACAGCATACGGCGATAAAAATATGATTTCAACAGTATTGCTTAATCTTGTTTCCAATGCCATTAAATTTACATCGGAAAACGGTGAGGTGACGGTATCGGTAGTGAGTGAAAATGGCAAGGTTGAGGTTTTGGTTAGTGATACGGGTGTGGGAATACCGGGCGAACATCTTGATAAGTTGTTTATAATTGATCATAAGATACAGACAAAAGGAACTTCCAATGAAAAAGGTACGGGACTTGGGCTGATACTTTGCAAGGAGTTTGTTGAGAAGAACGGAGGTAAGATATGGGTACACAGCGAAGTGGGAAAAGGAAGCCGGTTTCATTTTACTCTCCCGAAATAATATTCTTAAGTTTTTTTATTTTTATTTGGTTGTTATATTTTAAGATGTAAATTTGCAACCGGTTTTTGAAGTATATATTTGAATTTCTTCAGGGCAGGGTGCAACTCCCGACCGGCGGTGAAAGTCCGCGACTCCTGTAAATATCAGGATTGAAACGGTGAAATTCCGTTACCGACGGTTAAAGTCCGGATG
>JALSSR010000013.1 GCA_026984135.1 Bacteroidales bacterium | reverse complement strand
GTTGAATATGCCCAAAGAAAAAATCCCGATTGAGAATATTCCAACCGAAAATATTCCCACTGCAAACGTTCCCGCTGCAAACACTCCGGTTGCAAACTGTCCTGCAGCAAAATATCCCGAAGCAAACTGTCCGACGGATGCCATTTCAGGATAATAATTACTCAAAATCAGTCCTGTAATAAATAAAACTGCTGCTACGATGATCCACCAATACTTTTTCATTTTTTTAAATTTTAATTAAACAATAAATAAATTAACTGTTTGCAAAAGTATGTGCAGCTCAAGTCTCAATAAAATAATATATTCCCAACTGTTTAAATATAGTGACGTAATGTAAAATTCTCACTACGGAATAATTTTTTTTCTACTTTTGCGCCTTGTTTTACAATTATATATTGACTGATAATATGGATATTCCAAGCAAATACAATCCCGGACAGACAGAAGACAAATGGTACGCCCATTGGATGAAACAAGGCTTTTTCAGAAGCACACCGGATGAGAGAGAACCTTATACGATTGTAATCCCGCCACCCAATGTTACGGGTGTACTTCATATGGGACATATGCTGAATAATACTCTGCAGGATGTATTGATACGACGTGCCAGAATGCAGGGATATAACGCCTTGTGGCTTCCTGGCACCGATCATGCCTCCATTGCTACCGAGGCAAAAGTTGTGGCTAAGCTGAAAGAAGAAGGAATTGATAAGTCGGATATTTCGCGGGATGAATTTATGGAACATGCCTGGGAATGGAAAGAGAAACACGGCGGAATTATCCTTGAACAATTGAAAAAACTCGGGGCTTCCTGCGACTGGGAACGTACCCGTTTTACAATGGATGAAGCTCTCTACGAATCGGTTATTGATGTTTTTATTGGCCTTTATAACAAAGGACTTATCTATCGCGGCGTGAGGATGGTCAACTGGGACCCGAAAGCTCTTACCGCCCTCTCGGATGAGGAGGTGATTCATAAAGAGGTGCAGTCCAAACTTTATTACCTGAGATACAAAGTGGAAGGCACGGAAGATGAGTGGGTTACTATTGCCACAACGCGTCCCGAAACAATTCTCGGCGATACTGCCGTCTGCGTTAATCCTGCCGATGAAAGATTCAAACATTTAACGGGTAAAACGGTTATCGTTCCGCTCGTAAACAGGCCCGTTCCGGTAATACAAGATGACTACGTGGATATGGAATTCGGAACGGGATGCCTCAAGATAACACCCGCCCACGACGAAAACGACTACGAAATAGGCTTCAGACACAAACTTGATACAATTGACATATTTAACGATGACGGCACTCTGAATGAAAAAGCACAACTTTACGTCGGTGAGGACAGGTTCGCCGTAAGAGAAAAAATTGTCAAAGACCTTGAGGCTGCCGGAAGTCTTGTTAAGATTGAGGATTACGTGAACAAAGTAGGATTTTCGGAAAGAACGGATGAGGTTATTGAGCCTAAACTCTCCATGCAGTGGTTTCTGAAAATGGAGAACCTTGCCAAGCCCGCCCTCGAGGTGGTTATGAACGACACCGTAAAATTCCATCCTGCGAAGTTTAAAAATACCTATCGCCACTGGATGGAGAATGTCCGCGACTGGTGCATATCAAGACAGTTGTGGTGGGGACAAAGAATACCGGCATATTATCTGCCCAACAGGGAGGTCGTTGTTGCGAAAACAAAAGAGGATGCTTTCAGGCTTGCCAAGGAAAAGTACGACCTGCCCGATTTAAAAATTGAAGACCTGAAACAGGATGAAGATGTGCTGGACACCTGGTTCTCATCGTGGCTTTGGCCTATTTCCGTTTTTGACGGCATAAGATATCCTGAAAATGAGGATATTAAATATTACTATCCAACCAACGATTTGGTTACAGCTCCCGAAATTCTCTTTTTCTGGGTGGCACGTATGATAATGGCCGGACTGGAGTTCCGCGGTGAAATACCTTTTAAAAACGTCTATCTCACGGGAATCGTAAGGGATAAAAAGGGAAGGAAGATGTCCAAATCGCTCGGCAATTCACCCGACCCCATTGAACTGATGAAGAAATTCGGTGCCGACGGCGTAAGAGTGGGAATGCTTTTGACTTCTCCTGCCGGTAACGACCTGCCTTTTGATGAGGTTCTGTGCGAACAGGGAAGAAACTTCAGTAACAAAATCTGGAATGCCCTGCGACTTGTCAAAGGCTGGGATGTTGACGATAATATCAAGCAGCCGGAATATGCAAAAGTCTCTGTAAAATGGTTCGAGGCAAAAATGAATTCCGTTTTGGAAACCATTGAGGATCACTTCTCAAAATACAGAATATCAAATGCTTTGATGTCGGTATATAAGCTTATCTGGGATGACTTCTGCTCCTGGTATCTTGAAATGATAAAACCCGCATATCAAAAACCCATTGACAGGGTTACCTTTGAAAGTACGATACTATTCTTTGAAGAGCTGATGAAAATCCTGCATCCTTTTATGCCGTTTATTACCGAAGAGATTTGGCATCTTCTCAGTGAGCGTAATGAAAAGGATTGTATCATTGTTGCCAAAATGCCCGAAAGTAATGAGTATGACAATTCATTGCTCGAAACTTTCAATGTTGAAGAGGAGGTGATAATAGCAATACGCAATTTAAGAAAGGATAAAGGAATCCCCAACAAAGAGCCAATCGAACTATACGTTAAGAAAAACAACTTGCAACAGGCCGACCATACCTTTGACGATGTGATATCAAAACTCTGTAACATCACCGAAATAAAATATACCGGCGAAAAGATTGAAGGCGCCGCCTCATTTATTGTAAAGTCAACGGAGTTTTATGTTCCCCTCGGTGATTCGGTTGACGTGGAAGCCGAAATTGCAAAGCTGCAAGAAGAACTGGAGTACACAAAAGGATTTCTCAACTCCGTTTTGAAAAAACTGAGCAACGAACGTTTCGTGAATAATGCACCGCCTGCCGTGGTTGACAAGGAAAAGAAAAAGCAGGCTGATGCGGAAAGCCGAATAAAAGTTATTGAAGAACAGCTTAAGGGATTAAGGAAAGGATAGCTTTTCCATCCGGTTTAAAAAACCACCGAATAAGGAAGGCCGAATAAAACAAAAAGAATTCATTATACGCCCGTTTTGTGAGTTTTTCTTTCTGTTTTCTTTGAGCCTTCGTGTCTTTATGGCTAATTTTCCGCTGTTTTGCCACTAAGGCTCAAAGATTCTAAGAACCACTAAGGCATCAGGAAACAAATTTTGAAAGGCAGGATATTGAAAGAAAAATATCAGAGTATGGAAAAAACGGTACGCAAAAGTTCAATCCCGACAAGAAAAATGTAGGGACGGGCTCTGTCCGGCTTTTGACTGATATTGCATTTTGCTTCACCGCATTCCCAACGAACCTTCGCTTGTCGGAATCTTCGATTCGCTCTGATTACTATCGGAGATAGTAATCGGAAACACAACACGATACTTAATTGTAAGGGGGCGTTATTACTTATTCTAACTTATATCAAACCTATAATGTCGTATTCTTTCCATATATTCCAAGTTATACAATTCAAAACACCACCATCAACTGCAATTTCATTTGAATTAAGCGGTATTATTTTACATTCTGCAAATAATTCTTTTGTTTTTTTAAGAGCAATATTATCTGTTTCCAAACCGAATTGAGGCAGCAAGATTGTATTTCCAATTTGTGCAAAGTTTATATAAACACCTTTTGCCACATAATCTCCATCTTCATTTTTCTCGTTCACAAATTCGGCAGGATAAGGAATAATGTTTAAACCTGTTTTTTCAAGGGCTTTGTCCATTTTTCGTTGCCAACTTTTGCTTTCATTCGAATAGTCGGCAACAAGCAAATCGGTTTCATTCCTAAACCTTACCATTCCGTCGGCGTGTCCTGTCAATTCATAAGGCGCTTTTGGAATTAAAAATACATTTTCAACATTAAGTTCATTTTTTAGGGTCGATATTACGGTTTCAGGGTCAAGATTTGAATTTTCAATCAAAACCTTTTCTGTCAAAATTGCAATATTTTTTGATTTTATAATATTACCTCCATCAACTATAATCTTGGATTTCTTACGTGAAATTTTGTCAATTAATCTCGTTTCCGCCGGTATTGTCAATTTTGCAATATGCTTAGGGTCAAGATAATAATCCGGAAAATATTCAAATTGAATAAAATCATTAATGTCTTTTTGAATTGGCATATAATCACGACACCAGATATCTCTCGTGTTTTCAATAAAACCGTAACCAATTCCATTTTCTGTTAATATCGGCTCTAATCGTTTCCAAAATGGCAAATATTTCTCATTTTCTTTTATCAAAGAACTGAAATACACAAAATTCGTTTCTTTATCCGTTATCATATTTTATCACTTCTTTAAAAGCACATTATAAAAATCAATCTTAAATTTACTTATTGGATTTTTAAACTGGCAATATTTCTCCTTTTGTTTCAAATATTCTTTGTTTCTACTTATCCCAATATTTGCTTGTCCCGATGGTGAAAATAAAACAACACCTTTAATTACTTTCCCGAATTTTTCTTTTGATATAATAAATTCCCTTTTGTCATTTAATTCCGGTTTTATTTTATAGTAGTCACAGAATAACTTTGCAGCATTATTTTTATTAAATCCACTTGTAAAAAATATTGTTTTAATTTTAGAATTTATTAAACTTTCGGTTATTTGGTTTGTATTTAAAATAATGTTTGTTAATTCTTTATCTTGCGTTACATTTTCGTTTTCTCTTTCACACTCAATAATCATATCAGACACCCAAATATTATTCAATTTTAAGAACTCTAATATCTTTTCCTTTGAACTTAAATCAAGTTTCGAGAATGCTTTTGACAGAATATTCCAAATTGATTTTTTATTTCCATAGAAGAAATCAATTAAAAAATCATTTGTTCGATGTGGGTGTATTGTTCCCAGAATAAGAGATGTATCATCATTTCTTACTTTTATTTCATCTATATATTTGTGTTTTGTCTTTATCATTTATTATTTGCAAATGGTTTCTTTTAATGCCCAATAATACCGAACACCCACCACCCAAGTTCCGCATATTCCTCTTACATCAAAACCTTCACAAACAATATCCACCTGATTATCAACACATATCATCAAGGAAAAATTTCCCGTCAGGTGGGAATTGTTGTAATTACTTCAAAAATAGTACTTTTTTCTTATAGCAAGAGCAAAATACTCAATATATCCGTATCCATTCAAAAATTCAGAGAAAAAGCGGCATATTTCCGGCTAAACCTATTGCAAAAGAGCTTCAATATCTTTCCTGACCTCCAAATTGCTGGGACGTTTGGCTTTATCGTCAACCGTTTTGCCGTTTTTGTCAATTATCACATAACGCGGAATATATCTCACATTGTAGATTTTGTCATACTCTTTTCTTACTTTTTTTGAAGCTCGGTAATGGTCTCCTGTAATTTGCAAAATTTTGATCATCTGCTTCCAGGCAACGGAATCCCTGTCGGATGAGATATATACAAAAGCGACATCTTTTCCTTTGAAATAGTCCTGCATTTCCAGGGAATAGGGCATCTCGCCTTTACACGGCCCGCACCAGCTTGCCCAAAAATCCAAATAGA
>JALSSR010000012.1 GCA_026984135.1 Bacteroidales bacterium | reverse complement strand
GTTGAAACAGCTTTATTGCCTGCTGCGGTCTGTTCATATTCATTGCAATATCGGCAGCCTTAAAAAGAAATGCCGGTGACTCCTTATCCGAAGGATAATTGTCAACATAATCAATATAAGAATCAATTAACACGCCGGCAAGCTTTGTCTCGCCAGGTTGAGAGGCAAAAAATTCCTTTTCCTGCTCCTCAATTGCGGATTTCATTTTCTGCTGAGGAGATGAACATGAGGCAAAAATTAATCCCACAAATATCAAATTCAAAATTTTGGTATATTTCATAATCTATGTTTTTAGTTAATCGTTTATATCAAAAAAATACAAAAAGCAAAGTTATCTTCTTCTGCTTTTTTTCATTTTAGGGAATATCATTTTATAATCCACATCAATATTTCCTTTTGAGATATCCGACAATTTACGCTTCAGCAATATTTTGCGGATATTGGGTATTCTGTCAACAAAAAGTACACCTTCAAGATGGTCATACTCATGTTGGATTATCCTCGCCATAACCTTATCATAATTTTCATCATGATATTCAAAATTCTCATCATAATACTGTATTCTTATCTTCGGTTTACGTACCACATCCTCGCGTATTTCCGGTAAACTCAGGCAACCTTCGTTAAAACTCCATTCCTCACCCTTTTCTTCGGTTATACGTGCATTTATGAAAACTCTTTTAAATCCTTTGGCTTCAGGAATTTCCTCAGCAAACGGGGAAGCATCAACAATAAAAAGTCTGATAGATTTATTAATCTGTGGTGCTGCCAGCCCCACGCCGGCAGATGCGTACATTGTGTCGAACATATTTTCAATAAGCTCATCCAAACCCGGATAATCTTTATCAATATCCTCGGAAATTTTCCTTAATCTCGGATGTCCGTATGCTACAATAGGTAAAACCATATTAATATATTTCCAATTCCAAATAACAAAAATTAAAACGAATTGTTTTTCATTTCAAGATATGATTGCAAAATCAATACCGCACTAACTTTATCAACCAAAGCCTTATTTTGCCTGTCCTTTTTCTTTAGCCCGGCGGTTATCATAGCCTGACTTGCAATTTTCGAAGTAAACCTTTCGTCAGCCATCTCAACAGGTATTCCGGGTATCTCTTTTTTAAGTTTTTTCACAAAAGGAGCAATAAACCTCATTGATTCGGAGGGTGTATTATCCATCTGCTTCGGATCGCCCACAACAAAAGTATCAACATTCTCCTTTGAACAGTAGTCCTTAAGAAAGCTGATGATATCCTTCGAATGAACCGTTGTCAAAGGATTTGCAATCATTTGCAACTCATCAGTAACAGCAATGCCCACCCTTTTTCGTCCGTAATCAATAGCAAGTATTCGTCCCATATCCGTAAAAAACCTGTGCAAAATTATAAAGAAGTTTCGTTACATTTGTAAAAATATAATACTTTTGACTGCAATTAACTAACAAAATGACGAAAAAGTTAAAATTAAACATAGAAGAAGCCTGGAGTAACAGGGAATTATTATCATCTCCCGGGCACATAAACAGCATTAACGAAGTAATAGAGATGCTTGATAAAGGAAAATTAAGGGTTGCCGAACCGGAAGGCAACAGTTGGAAAGTTAATGAATGGATAAAAAAAGCGGTTATACTCTATTTCCCTATCAGACAAATGGAAAAGACGGAAGTGGGGCCATTTGAATTTCACGATAAGATAGCACTAAAAAAAGGATATAAGGAACTTGGTGTTCGTGTTGTACCGCATGCATTGGCAAGATATGGCGCCTACATTGCCAAAGGTGTGGTTATGATGCCTTCGTATATAAACATTGGAGCTTACGTTGACGGAGGGACGATGGTAGATACTTGGGCAACGGTCGGTTCCTGTGCCCAGATAGGCAAAAACGTTCACCTAAGCGGCGGTGTGGGTATCGGAGGTGTTCTTGAACCTGTTCAGGCTGCACCCGTCATCATTGAAGACGGCTGTTTTATCGGCTCAAGAAGTATTGTTGTTGAGGGTGTCAGAATTGAAAAGGAGGCTGTGCTCGGAGCTAATGTAGTGATAACAAATTCAACAAAGATCATTGATGTTACCGGAGAACAACCTGTTGAGTTAAAAGGCAGAGTGCCTGCAAGATCGGTGGTGATTCCGGGTTCGTACACAAAAAAATTCAAGGCGGGGGAGTTCAATGTCTCCTGTGCATTGATAATCGGGAAAAGAAAACCGTCCACGGATTTAAAAACATCTCTGAATGAGGCTTTAAGGGATTATGATGTGGCGGTATAGAACACAGATATTGTTATACTTTATTATTTATTTTATACTATCATCTTTAATGAATATACTTTATATTTGCATATTAAAAAAACAAAATGGATAGCATTGAGATAAAAGGTTACAAATCAATAGAAAGCGTAAGAATTGATTTAAGGCCTATTAATATACTAATAGGGGCAAACGGTAGTGGAAAAAGTAATTTCATATCTTTTTTTACTTTCTTAAACAGACTTTATAATAAGAAACTATCTGAATATGTAGAATTATCAGGAGGTGCTAATAAAATACTACATAATGGAATAAAAAAAACCAAAGAGATTTCATTTAAAGTGGAATTTGAAAGGGGAGGAAATGGTTATTCATCAACTTTAGCAGCCGGTGAAGAAGGTTTTGTTTTTACCGATGAAAGATTAACATCCAACAGCGATAAATGGGTCAATATATGCAAATACACAAAAGAGGCATACATTAAGGATACAGATAATTTAAGAGCTAAATATGTCATAAAATATTTAAACGGATTCCGTAAATACCATTTTCATGATACAAGTATAAATTCAGCTTTTACGAATATGAGTCATATAGAAAACGACATTTATTTCCTTTATGGTGACGGTTCAAATCTTGCTGCATTTTTATATAAAATAAAAAAAACAAATAAACTCGCTTATAATAAAATAGTTAAAACAATTCAATCCATTGCGCCATATTTCTCAGACTTTTACTTACAGCCAAATTCTAAAAAATATATACGATTACAATGGAGTGACAAATTCTCGGAAACAATTTACGGTCCAACCGATTTATCAGATGGCACAATCAGGTTTATTGCGTTAACAGCTCTACTTATGCAACCGGATTTGCCTGATACAATAATAATAGACGAACCCGAATTGGGATTACATCCTAAGGCTATTGCAAAATTATCCGGTATGATAAAGTCGGTCACCGCCAAGGGAAGTCAGGTAATTGTTGCAACACAATCAGCCGACTTAATAGGTCATTTTGACCCGGAAGATATTATAGTCGTTGATCAGTTTGACGGCAAAAGTGATTTTAAGCGATTGGACAGCACAGAATTATCTCTATGGTTAGAAAATTACACAATAGATGACTTGTGGAAAAGAAGTATTATCCCAACGGGACAGCCCGGTTTTAGATAGTAAATATGTATAAACGAATTCATATAATTTGTGAAGGCGAAACCGAACAGGAATTCTGTTCAAATATTTTGTATAAATATTTTATTGACAAACAGATTCTTATATACAACCCCATTATCAAAAAATCTATGGGAGGTATCGTAAAATGGCAAGAATTAAAAAAACAAATTGAAATAACATTAAAAAGTGACAGAAATGTTTTTGTAACTACTCTGATTGACTACTACGGATTATATAAAAAACATAGTTTTCCTGATTGGGATATAGCTGAAAAAGAAACTGACAAATACAAAAGAATGGATATTCTGGAAAAAGCAATGCAAAATGATATTGACACCACCTTGAAACATCGGTTTATGCCATATATTCAATTGCATGAATTTGAAAGTTTACTATTTAATAATGAAAAATATTTTTATCAAGTTATTCCTACTGAGGAATTAGTTGACACTGAAGAATTACATAGAACTTTTCAACAATTTGACAACCCCGAAATGATTAATGACAATCCTCAAACGACACCTTCAAAAAGGCTGAAAAAAATCATTAAAGGATACAATAAAGTTGTCTATGGAAATATTCTGGCAGAAGAAATCGGATTGGCAAATATCAGAGAAAAAAGCAAAGGATTTAATAATTGGATAAAAAGAATAGAAAAGTTTTGAAAAAAATTCTCATCATACAAACGGCCTCCATCGGAGATGTTATACTGGCAACCCCGGTGCTGGAGAAGTTGCATCATCACTTTCCCGAAGCCGAAATTGATATTCTTTTGAAAAAGGGTAACGAGAGCCTTTTTGACGGGCACCCGTTCCTTCACGAAATTCTGATATGGGACAAATCGAAGGAAAAATACAAAAACCTGAAAAAGTTAATTATTCAAATCAGGGAAACCAAATATGATTCGGTAATAAATATCCAGCGTTTTGCTTCAAGCGGACTGATAACCGTTTTATCTGGTGCCGGATTAAAAGTAGGTTTTAACAAAAATCCGTTATCCCCGCTTTTTAACATAAGGGTCAAACATACAATTCATAGCGGCGAAATACACGAAACGGAACGAAATTTAAATCTTGTCAAAAAATTTACCGACAATAGCCGGTTTCCGGTTAAGCTTTATCCGCTGCAAAGGGATTATGCAAAGATGTCGCAGTTTAAAACCGTGAAATACATTACCATATCACCGGCATCGCTCTGGTTTACAAAACAATATCCCGAAGAAAAATGGATTGAATTTATAAAAGAGGTTGATAAGGATATCACTGTTTATTTTCTCGGTTCAAAAGGTGACCGCATTTTATGCGATTCTATAATTAACAAATCGGGACATAAAAGCTCAATGAACCTTGCCGGCAAGCTAAGCTTTCTTGAATCGGCAGCTTTAATGCGGGATGCCGCTATGAATTACATGAACGATTCGGCACCGTTGCATCTTGCTTCGGCGGTTAATGCAAAAACAACGGCAATTTTCTGCTCAACAGTTCCCGCATTCGGATTCGGTCCTCTTTCGGATGATTCTGTTGTAATACAAACTAAAGAGGAACTAAAATGTAAACCCTGTGGTCTTCACGGCTTGAAAGAATGCCCCGAAGACCATTTTAAATGTGCTTTGACAATTGATAAAAACGAACTTTTAAAACGGTTAAAATAGATGGAAGAAGATATTAAAAAAGCAATCAAAGTTTTAAAAGCGGGAGGGACAATCCTTTATCCGACAGATACTATTTGGGGTATAGGATGCGATGCTACCAACAGGTCGGCAGTTTCAAAAGTTTACAAGATAAAAAACAGATCGAAAGATGCCAGCTATATTATTTTGCTTCATGATATGGAACAATTAAAAGATTATGTAAAAGTTCTTCCGCCCATAATTTGGGACCTAATTGAAAGTATTGATACTCCAACTACTATTATCTATTCCGGAGCAAAAAATCTTGCAAAAAATGTCATTCACAAAGACGGCAGTATCGGAATCAGAATCGTAAAAGATGATTTTTGCAGCCGGCTGATCAAGGAATTCGGCAAACCTATAATATCAACTTCTGCAAATCTGTCCGGAGATCCGGCACCTTTCCTGTTCAGAGACATCTCGGATGTGATTAAAAGAGGAGTTGATTATGTGGTGGAGTCAAACAGAGATACGGTTAAAAAGACCAAAGCCTCAACAATTATTAAACTTAAAGATAACGGTGAATTCGATATTATCAGACAATAATGAAAGCAGGATTCTTACAATTCAGACCTGAGCTTGGAAACCGGGACAGAAACATCGCAAAGATAAAAAGCCTTTTGCCGGATGCAAAGGATGCCGGTCTTCTTGTTTTGCCCGAATTGGCCAATTCGGGATATAATTTCTTGTCAAAGGAGCATGCTTTTGAGAATGCGGAAGAGGTCTCAAAAAGTGTTTTTGTGGATTTCCTGATTGAAGAATCCGGAAAGTACAATCTGAATATTGTTGCAGGTATGAACGAGTGCGAAGGAGATAAACTTTATAATTCCGCCGTACTGATATCGCCGGAAGGCTTGGCGGGAAAATACAGAAAAATACATCTCTTTTGGAACGAAAAGGATATTTTTGAAAAGGGTGATTTGGGACTACCGGTTTTTGACTTGGGATATTGTAAAACAGGCATTTTGATATGCTTCGACTGGATTTTTCCGGAAGTATGGCGAATACTTGCCTTGAAAGGCGCAGATGTCATTTGTCACCCGTCAAACCTTGTCCTGCCTTACGCACAACAAGCCGTTCCCGTACAAGGAATGATAAACAGGACATTTAATATCACGGCAAACCGCTACGGAACGGAACGTGGTGTTACTTTCAGCGGAAAATCCATTATATCGGATCCTTTCGGGAAAACAATTGTAACTGCCGCTCCGGACAAGGATGAGGTCAGGATAGTTGAATTGGACATTGCCAAAGCAAGAGATAAAATGATAACCCCCCGTAATCACGTTTTTGAGGACAGGATACCGGAGGAGTATTCACAATTAGTTTGATGATAAATGCACCAAAAAACCGAACTTGCGATACATTCCCGAAATTTTTTTTGAAATTGTTTTTTCTGATTAGTTTTTCGAAAATAATCTTTTCATTATCCCAAATAACTTTTTACCGAATCCTTCACGATTGTTAATTTCTTTTTCCGAAAGTAAAATTCCATTACGGAATTGAAGTATTAAATCCTTTTCAAATATGGAGGCATACCCCATATGGACATATTTCAACAATTTACCGGTAGGAATCCGGATATCACCTGTAAACCAATTCGCAAATACTTCTTCTGCATTGGGAAACAAGTAATTCAAATCAACCTTATGGCCGCCATTTATATAAGCCTCAAAATCAACCAAATACAGTTTATTGTTTTTAATTGCCCATTTACCGTAATAATTACGCCAACAAGCTGTTGATTGTGTATCAAAGTTTGTAAAGCGTCTTGACGCCAAATATGAATTTAACGGCTCTGATGCCATCATTAAATCTTCTCCTTTATAGCTAATTATTTCTCCAATTTGTGCTGTCATATATTGATCATTATTTCATTTTTTTCATATTACAAACATTGATTATTTCCAATAATTTTTTAATAATCGGCAGACGATAGTGCAAATATACATTTTTTTATTATTACGCAAATATTTACAACAAATTGTGAGCCTATTTCGGCAATAAATAATTCCATATAACCAATTGTTTGACCTTGACTGAAAACCGTATAGGCCTGTTGAAATGAAAAAATCAGGAGAAAAGAAAATACCGTTTTCCCTCTGACCTAAAATCAATGGAAAAACGGCAGTAAAGATAGTTCTTATTAAATCAAAAAGCCAAAATAGACTTCTTGATTCTTTCGATTGCATCCATCAGTTGTTCTTCCGAAATAACCAAAGGAGGAGCAAAACGGATAATATCGCCGTGTGTAGGTTTGGCAAGAACGCCGTTTTTCGACATTTCGACGCAAACATCCCAGGCTTCTTTACCGTTTTTCGGTTCAATGATTACAGCATTGAGCAAACCTTTACCTCTTACCAGTTTTATCATATCCGAATCAATCTTCCTCATCTCCTCTCTGAATATCTTACCGAGTCTTTCGGCTCTTTCCGCCAGCTTTTCTTCCTTCACTACTGTCAAAGCAGCTATACCAACACGAGCTGCAACCGGATTTCCTCCGAATGTAGAACCATGCTGCCCGGGTTTAATCACCAACATAATATCATCGTCGGCAAGTACTGCGGAGACAGGATATGCACCACCCGACAAAGCTTTTCCAAGTATCAGGATATCAGGTCTGACATTCTCGTGGTCGCAGGCAAGTAATTTTCCTGTTCGGGCAATTCCTGTCTGTACTTCATCGGCAATAAAAAGCACATTTTTAGCTTTACACATATCATAAGCTTTCGACAGGTACCCTTCGTCAGGAACGTAAACTCCGGCTTCGCCCTGAATAGGTTCTACCAGAAAACCTGCAACATTGGGGTCTTCAAGTGCCTTTTCAAGAGCAGAAAGGTCATTATAAGGTATTGTAATAAATCCGGGAGTGTAAGGACCGAATCCGTCCCTTGCTTCGGGGTCGGTTGACATGGAGATTACGGTAATTGTTCTCCCGTGGAAATTATTTTCACATACTATTATCTTTGCCTCATTCTCAGGAATTCCTTTCTTTTCATAGGCCCATTTGCGGCATAACTTCAAAGCCGTTTCATCACCTTCCGCACCTGTGTTCATTGGAAGGATCTTGTCGTATCCGAAAAATTCGGTAACGAATTTTTCATAAACACCAAGAGAGTCATTAAAAAATGCCCTTGATGTTAAAGTCAGTGTGCGAGCCTGCTCAACCATAGCTTCAACAATCTTAGGGTGACAATGCCCCTGATTTACAGCCGAATAGGCTGACAGAAAATCATAATACTCTTTTCCTTCGACATCCCAAACCAGCGGGCCTTCACCGCGTGACAGCACAACCGGCAGCGGATGGTAGTTATGCGCACCGTATTTTTCTTCAAGAGCAATAAGCTCCTGTGAATTTAATTTATCAGACATATTTTTTACTTTTAAATATTAACAAATATGCGCGCAAAAATATCAAATATTATGCGAACTAAATGAAAAACCGGAAAATAAATGAAATTTTACAGAAAATACCGTAGCAACTTGTAGATAATGGCCATAGCAGAACTAAAAATGGTATTCCCGGTGTAAGAATCCTGCATATTTTCTTCATTCTGATTTGACGGTTTTGATTTCAAATCTGTTCCAGAAGAAAAATTACTGCTATTTACCTCGTTAGTGTTTTTTTCATCTGAAAAAGTAACATCCTTTAACATCGTTGAATTATTCTCCAGGGATCTTACCTCTAAAATATTTTCTTTATTCTTAACAGATAGTGAATCAGGTTCACCGACAGCAAGTGTGCTATTATAAGTAAAGGCTGCAGCCCCCGTAATCAGCAGAGCAATAGCAAAAGAGAGCCTAATATTTTTACCAATTAAATCCATTTCCGTTTATTATGACGCACAAAATTAATAAATATTACAATTTCCATCAAAAAAATTAAATATAAAACACTACTAAACAACAAAATATATGTTTTTGTTAAATAATTTTAAATTTTTTATCAATAATAATTGCCACGGATAATAATATTTATACATTTGCAGCTGTTTTAAAACAATAAATTATTTTACTATGGCATACGTAATAACAGATGATTGTACAGCTTGTGGTACATGTATTGATGAATGTCCTGTAGAGGCAATTTCCGAGGGTGATATCTATAAAATTGATCCCGATATTTGCACAGACTGCGGTTCTTGTGCCGATGTTTGTCCTGTTGAGGCTATTCATCCGGAAGAATAAGAAATTTTCTTATTTTAAACTTATAAAGTCCCTCAATGAGGGACTTTTTTTATTTCAGTTGCTTTTTAAGTTGTGAGGCCCACAGTTTAACCCGCTCTTCAGTATGCTGCGGCTGGCTATCCTCATCAATAACAAGCCCTACAAACTTACCGTCCTTTTCTGCTGATGAGCAATAATATTTATAACCGTTTACAGGCCAGGAGCCAACAACATTTGTTTTATCAGGTAATCTGCAAAACAGTGTTCCCAGTCCGTCGGCAAAACTATCCGGATAGGTTTTCTGATCCCCAAGTCCGAAAAGTGCAATTATTTTCCCTGACAAATCCATCCCGGCAAGAGTATCAATAAAGTCCTCCCAGTCATCCTGCATATCTCCGATTCCCCAGGCTGAAGTGCCAAAAATCAGATTTTCATATTTCAGAATGTCGTCAGGTGTTATATCTTTAATATTGTAAACATCAGCATTCTTCTTCCCAAATTCCCGTTGCAACATCTCAGCAACCTTTTCTGTCCGCCCCATCGTTGAGCCGTAAAATATTCCTATTTTCTTCATAATAATTTGTAGTTTTTAAAAATTAAACTTCATTATCGAGGTATGCGCCAACTGAATCCGATATTAGCATAGTTCGATGAACTTGTAAAACTCGTACCACCTGAAACATCAATCTGCATATTATGCCGGATCAGGAAAGTTAACCCGGCATCGAAATTATTGGTTGGCAGGTTGTTATGATCAAAAGAACCAAACGGCTCCACATAGATCGAAAGCTTATTAAATAAAGTATAAACCAGTGCTCCCGACCAGATAAAAAATCCATCGGCACTTTCCCCGTTATATGCAAATCCTATATTATATAAAAATGAAAGATTCTTCGTTATTTGGTTAGTTGCCAATATCCTGCCGGTGGGATAGCTGTATGTCGGGTGAAAACCGGCCTTACCAATGTGTCGCAATGTCATATCGGCAATAAATCCCAGTTGAGGAATAACTCCTTTTCCGTCGAATATTTTAAATTTCAAGCCGACAGATATCGGATTAACACCTGTAATTGTTGAATCCAGTCCTGTTTCTTTCGCGGTTATGGTCTGCTGCCTGTAAGAGGCGGACAATCGCAGTTCAAAATTATTGAATAAGCCATACCTGAATAGTGTCTGTCCAAAATACATATCCTTTATATCTGAAAAGTCGGTTGATTCATTCTGAAACAAAAATCCGGTTTCAATTTGAAAGGTATTGTGCGGAACAATAACCGGCGCGATTGAATATGTGGGTCTGTCAGTTGATAATGGAGGCAGGCTATCGTTTTGAGAAAACAAATCCGGCGATAGCAACGACAGGAAAACAACAAATAATAATACGGCTTTTTTCATAAATCCAATTCTTTTACATCAAACATAATAATCATAATCATTTGATTCGGTTTTTATCGAATTCTTTCGTTCTTCCGTCTTACGTAATATTTCCGTTTTTTGTTCGGTTGATAAAAAAATCCAGTTAGCTGCTTCCTGCATAGTCCTGTAACAACCGACACAAACACCGTCGTCATCATATCTGCAAACCTGAATACAGGGATTTTTCACTTCCTTCATCAACTTTTATTTTTTATTTTGCTAAACAACTTATTCATATTTATGTTCACTTAATAATTACTTTTGCATACCAATTGAGTTGATTATTTATGATAACAAGCAAAATAAAACACCCTGTTTGGGCTGAAAATCTCATAATTTACGAAGTGAATCTCCGTCAATACACAAAGGGAGGTACCTTCAGAGAGTTTGAGGAGCATCTGCCCCGACTTAAAAAACTGGGTGTTGGAATATTGTGGTTTATGCCGGTTCAGCCAATCGGCATCAAGAACAGGAAAGGAACGCTGGGAAGTTATTATTCCATAAAAAACTACACCGAAGTAAATCCCGAATACGGAACCTTGGATGAGTTTAAGAGATTAGTGGATAAAATTCACAATCTCGGGATGTACGTGATTATTGACTGGGTGGCAAATCACACCGCCTGGGATCATCACTGGACAAAAGATCATCCCGATTTTTATGACTTGGACGAATACGGAAACTTCAAGCCTCCTTTTCCCGAGTGGGAAGATGTTATTCATCTAAACTACAACAACCCCGCACTATGGGATGCAATGATCGAAGAAATGAGGTTTTGGCTCCGGGAAACAAATATTGACGGATTCAGATGCGATATGGCCCATCTTGTTCCTACACTTTTCTGGAACAGGGCAAGATACCAACTTGACAAATCAGCCGAATATTATTTCCTGGCGGAAACGGAAAATCACGATTTGCTGGAGTACGCTTTCGATACTATTTACAACTGGAAACTGCTACATGCAATGAATGATGTTGCGGCAGGCAAGATAAATGCCAATGAACTCGGTAACAGAATTCGGAATGAACTGGACCATTTTCCAAAAAACGCATCACAACTAAATTTCGTCTGTAATCATGATGAAAATTCCTGGAACGGGTCGGCAATTGAAAGACTTCATTATTATCTGGAACCGTTGACCGTTCTGACTTTTTCACTTCCCGGTTATCCGCTGATATATTCGGGACAGGAAGCAGGCAATTACAAACGACTAAGTTTTTTTGATAAAGATATGATAGAGTGGAAAGAGGATAAAATGACTCCATTCTTTCAAAAACTAAATAGTCTGAGGAAAAATTCAAAAGAGATTTGGAATGGCGAATTTACAATTATTGAAACGGATATGGAAGACGATATTCTTGCTTTTTCATTGAGCAAAGACAGAAAAAATGTTATTTTCATTCTAAATCTGTCAAAAAAAGAGAAGAATTTTAAACTTTTGGATTTTGTTTCCGACAAAGAATATTTTGATGTTTTCAGAAAGACTCGGGTAGAAATAGTCCACAATAGCCTGCTTACTTTACAGCCGTTTAATTATTTCATACTGACCGAAAAATAATTTTATTGAACTTATATTGCAAAAAAACATATCTTTACAAATTGTTTTATATTTGACTTTAAAAATGAAAACAAGAGTAGTTACACTTTTATATATTTTATTATTTACGGCGCTTTCACTGCCTGCCGTTTATAGCCAGAATGATCGGGAGCAAGGAGATACGACAGCGACAAGCAATTCTTTGGCAATTCCCGTTGAAAACATCAATTATGAGATTGAAAAGGTTCATAAACAGATTACCCGAATGGAATATGACCTTGAAACGACTTCCGAAGTGGCAGATATTGATTCCATACTTCGGGGATATTCCGTTTTCCTAAAAAAAGAGGGCGAAGAATTTCGCAAATTCAATCCAAACAACCTGTCAACATATTTTCTTGAAAGCACATACCGTTCGTGGGAAGGTTTTACTAATAAACTCACAGGTATGCGCAATATTATTAGTGGTCATTTAAAAACGGTACAGAGCAATTTATCCGAACTACAAAAAATCATAAAGCAGTGGAAATTAACATTGGCAAAAGAAACGAACAGATACCTGCCAGGCGATTTATTTAAAAGGATATCTGAAGTAATCGAAACAGCACAGGAAACTACAAGGAAGTTCGAGAAAAAAAGATTATATCTTCTTAAGATTGAAGATGAGATAACCGATCTGATCACATACAATAATACCATTATTGAAGATGTACAGCGGCACCAACAACTTAAAAGGGATAACCTTTTTGTGGATGTTTCTCCACCAATTTGGAAAGTAACACTCAATGAATCAGACATTGACAACCCAAAGCACAGACTGGGAAAAGCATGGCACGAGAATGCAAAAAACATGATGAATTATCTGCATACCGTTAAAATAGGTTCGCTGATTCTGACTATCCTACTTGTAACGGTTATATTTTTTATTTTGAGATGGAAATATACATCACTGGGTCTGGATGATTCTGAAAAGGGGCATAAGGGCATAATGAGGATACTTGATGATAATCTTTTTGTAACTCTCGGCTCCATAATATTAGTAACATATCATTTGCTTTTCCCATTCCAGCCTCTGGTCTTTTCCAATCTTCTTACACTGCTGCTGCTGATCAATATGAGGTTTATACTATCATCATTTATTGATCCCGAAGATAAAAAGATTATCGTTAAACTAATAATCCTGCTAATAATTAATAATCTGGAGATATTCTTCTGGTATTTCGGCAATTTATCCAGATATTATCTCCTGTTTGAAGAAGTACTGGGTATTACATTATTGTATAAGTACTTAAAACCTTCATATTGGAAAAGTTTTAAAAATTTCAGCGATTTTAAAAAGTTTGCAAGGATATTGGCATACTTCGTGGCGGGATTTTATGTTCTTGCACTTATAGCAAATCTGTTGGGCTTTTTAAATGTTGTTGTTCTTTTTTCAAGAGTTGCCAGCCATGTCCCCGAATTCACAATTGTTCTTTTTGGTATTTCAAAAATCACAAAAGCGGTTGTCAAAGCTTCCATTCAAATAGGGAAGTCGTATGACCTTCCGGGAATGGAAAAATACTGGGATATAGTTGAGAAGAGAGCAATGCAGATTATAAATGTTTTGATTGTCGGTTACTGGCTCTTCTCGTTAACGGTTTCCTTTGATGTGGCAAGGCCTATAATGGATTGGCTTGTTGAATTTAACAGTACGGAAAGGACAATCGGAACACTAACCATTTCAATAGGTCAGTTGCTTACCTTTATAATAATTCTGTTTTTCGTTTATTTGTTCTCCCTGTTTTTTAAAACTATAGTTGAAGGTGAGTTACTAAGCCGCACCAAACTTTCGCGCGGTGTGTCAGCCGCTATTTCAGTTACTATCAGATATTTTGTTATTACCCTCGGGATCATATTCGCTCTTTCGTCGGCAGGTATCGAACTTGGTAAATTCAGTCTTATCGCAGGTGCACTTGGTGTAGGTATAGGTTTCGGCTTGCAAAATATTGTCAGTAACTTTATTTCGGGACTAATTCTGGTTTACGAGAGACCAATACAGGCAGGTGATACGATTGAAGTTGAGAGCCTTTTGGGAAAAGTTAAGAAAATAGGTATCAGGGCCAGTAATGTGGTAACTTACGACGGTGCCGAAGTGGTTGTCCCGAACAGCAACCTCATTTCCAATCAATTGATAAACTGGACACTTTCGGATAATAAGAGAAGGGTTGAGATAAAAGTGGGTGTGGCCTATGGAGCCGACCCCAATTTGGTTTTAAAACTGCTGAAAAAAGTGGCTTTGGATAATGAAGATATCCTCAAAGAACCTGAACCAAGGGCGCTTTTTGATGAGTTCGGAGATAGCTCGTTAAATTTCAGATTACTGTACTGGGTTCCGTTTGAAAGTGGCATAGGAACAAAAAGCGATATCTCAATCGGAATTTATAATATCCTTGCAGAAAATGATATTCAGATTCCTTTTCCACAGGTTGATGTGCATATGATTGAAAAGGAGAATACTAACCCTGAAACAAAACGAAGAGAGAAAAAAGATAACGAAACAAACCAAAGTCACAAAGGTAATGATACAATGGCATAATTTACCTAGTGCCTGCTGATAATCACATCAGTAGCCCCATATCCGAACTGCTGCATCGAGGCATCACGGTACTCCACATTTTCATATTCGGATAGTCTCTCTTTGATAGCCGCTTTCAGTGCACCTTTTCCAACTCCATGAATAAAGGTCACTTTTGTCAGATTATTGGCCATTGCACTTTCCAGACATCGTGTGAAATAATCCAATTGGATTTTCAGCATTGCCGAATTATCCAGGTCCGAAGAATTTTCCACCAGCTCGTAAATATGAAGGTCAACAACAGCTTCGTTCGGACCGGTCTTGTGTTTGTCAATAATATGCTCCGGTTCAACAGGTTTTGCCTCATTCACCACAAAAGCGGCAGTCTCATCCTTTTTTGCAATTTCGCTTTCAAAGAGTGATATTTGCGCCGAGAGAGGCATCAATGAAATAATAATTGCCTTACCCGCCATAACGGAAGATTCCTTATATCCGTTTTCATTATAAAACCTTGTGGGCTTAACTTTAAAATGTGAATTACCGGGAGAAAGCACCTTATCATCATTGTCTTTATGAAACAAAACCTGCACCACACCTTTCGACCATTTCCCTATCTCTTCGCGGTCAATAGTATCAAGAATGACCATAGCTTCGGGAATTATCGAACCATAATCCTGTCCGGCAAATCCGCCCCTCTCTTTTTCAATAAAGATGCTATACAATATATCATACGGTGTATGGTTTACAAGATAGACATCTATCATTCCGGTAATAAGCCATTTTTGGTCGTGAGGGACGAATGCAAGATAGACACCCAGATTCAGCACACCCCGGGCACGGTCGTTCAGTAACGGGATGTTTCTTTCATCATTTTCATAAGATGTCTCCGGGTTTTGCGGAATTTCAACATCATAATCCTCACTGAACAGATTCTTTGCCGATTCAACGGTTGCGTCAATATCAATTTTCAGCAATTCACTTGTCATTGTCGGTATTTCAAAACCGTCTTCAATGGCTACATTCACCAATCCGGGGCTAATTATTTTGCTAATTATTCCGCCACCGCTTTCATTCAGGAATTTAACCTTGTCGCCTACTTTAAATTTCATTTAAATAAATTTTCGGCAAAGTTATACCAAAACAGATTAATTTTAATGTACATTTGCAGTTCATTTAAAAAATTGACAAAAAATGAAAAAAACGATTATCTTTTTATTCACTGTAATAATTCTTTTTACCGGATTACAAGCCGGTGCGCAGGACGAAGGGGCAATAAATCCCGCCCTTTTAAAAAACATACGTTCGGAATTCAACAAAAGCTCCGACACCAAAGCGCTTATGAATGCGGTTTCTTCCAACAACATTCAAAAGCTTGCATTAAACAGGGAAAATCTTGGCAACGGCGACACCTATTTCTCATACAGGGTAAAAACGGAAGGTATCACCAATCAAAAATCATCGGGAAGATGCTGGCTTTTCACAGGACTCAATGTCATCAGAGCACATGTAATCAATAAGTATAATCTGAAAGAGTTCAGCTTTTCCCACAATTTCAATTTCTTTTACGATCAGCTTGAAAAGGCAAATCTCTTTTATGAAGGGATAATAGCCACTGCAGGTAAACCGATGGATGACAAAAAAGTGGAATGGTTTTTTAAGAATCCCATTGGCGACGGAGGACAGTGGACCGGTGTGGTTGATATTGTCAACAAATACGGACTTGTTCCTTCGGATGTTTTTCCCGAATCGTATAACAGCGAGAACACCTCTAAAATGTCAAGACTTCTTCGCACAAAATTGAAAAAAGACGCACTGGTTTTGAGAAAAAAATATGCAGACGGTATTGGGGTAGCCGACATCAGGAAAGAAAAAGAAAAAATGCTTGCCGAAGTTTACAGAATTCTTGCAATAACTCTTGGTGAACCGCCTATGGAATTTAGCTGGAGATACGAAGATGCCGACGGCAATGTTTCCGAACTGAAAAGCTATACTCCGCAATCCTTTTTTAAGGACTTTGTGGATATGAATCTTGATGATTATGTGATGTTTATGAACGACCCGACCAGAGACTTCGGAAAGCTTTATGAAATTGAGTACGATCGTCACGTTTTTGACGGACATAACTGGAAATATCTGAATCTTGAGACTGATAAAATAAAGGAGTTCGCCAAAAAATCAATTATGGATGGCGAAGGGATGTATTTTTCGTGTGATGTGGGAAAACAAATTAATAAAGACAAAGGTACTCTTGATGTTAACAATTATGATTACAACGACCTTTTTGGAGTTGACTTTGATATGGATAAGAAAGAGCGAATAGAAACCTTCACAAGCGGTTCAACACATGGAATGGCCCTAATGGCTGTTGATGTTGACAAAGATGGGAAACCCGTAAAATGGTTGCTCGAAAACAGTTGGGGTAAGGATAGCGGGTTTGAAGGTAACCTTATTATGTCGGACAAATGGTTTGACGAATATATGTTCAGGCTTGTCGTTAACAAGAAGTATCTGGATGAAGAGACATTAAAAATGTTTGACCGGGAAGCGATATTGTTGCCGCCCTGGGACCCAATGTTTGAACCGGACAATTAACACATTGAACTTTGTTTATACCGAAAGAAAACAGGTTTGCAAAAAGCAAACTTGTTTTCTTTCGAGTATTAACTGGTTCTAATCAGTTTTGCGTTGCCTGTCTGACGACAAAGGCAGGCAAACCTGATTAGAACCAGTATAATTTTTCAAACAAAGTATTGAACATTTCATTCAAATATATGTTATTATCGGCATACATAATTATTTCATAAACAATAATCCGGCTTATGTTTCGCCAACACATCTAAAAATCACAAAAATGAAAGAAGAAATTATCATTGAAACAATTGGAACAATATCAAAGAAGGAGACTCTTGCCAGTCTTGAAGATGAATTTTCAAACAAATATCTGGTTTTGGAAAACCTTCATCCGTTTCCGGGATATTACCATAAGACGGTGCCCGATTCAAGGCAATTAAACCCTGAAAGCATTTTCATCGTCACAAAGCGAAACTATAGTGATGAAAAAATATTCAGGGCAACTAAAGATGTGAGAAAACGGTTTGGCGGAGATTTCTGTGCGGCCTCCGGCAAAATTACTGTTTTTAATATCGGTAAACCCTGTATCAGAATAAAGCAACTTAATAACTATAAAATGTTGCCGCAACTGCTCGAAGAGTATAAAAAGCAGGGTATTGAATTTGTTAAGCACAAAAAGGTGCCTCCCTATGAAGGATTAATAAAGATTAAAAAGTTCTTTCTCCTTAAAGAGACTGAAAAAGGATATTATCTTGATGCCCGCGAATCGAATATGTGTTATTTTGAAATTCCTCAGCATATAAAATGGAGTGTCTTTGAAAGAATAACAATTGACATTAAACAAAATACGGAAGAAAATAAATTCGATGCGGCACTTGGCACTCTGTACAAAGGAGGTGCATTGACAGATATTATAAGAATCTTTGATGAACATATTGACAGCAATAAAATAGGTAAAATAAAGAAAAGATATCTGGATGCTATTTTGAAGAATCACACAAAATAAGTTTTACTTTCGTTTTTTCAAAAAGTTGTACTATCTTTGAAAATTATAATATTCAAAGAAAATGTTTGGTCAATTTAAGCAATCCATTGTTGAATGGGTCACAAACTCCGGTATTAGTTTAGAAACCGCTATTGTCATTACCGATATAACATTATATATCCTGCTGTTAATTATCAGCGGAATAACTTATTATTTCACAAAAAAATTTTTGATAAGGGCCATTCACAAAATGACTCTTAAGTCAAAAACAAGTTGGGATGATATCCTTTCCGACCATATGGTCTTTAATATTTTGGCCTACCTTGTCCCGCTGTATATTTTATATCTGTTCACCCCTACAATCTTAGACAACTACCGGGTATTGGCATCGGGAATAACCTCCCTGATTTCCGCATTAATGATTCTTGTCATTTTATTGGCTATCAATGCTTTTCTGAATGCCTTTGCCGTTATATACCAGAGCTTTAAAATTGCCAAAACAAGACCCGTCAAAGGATATATCCAAATTGTCAAGATTATTGTTTTCACATTTGGTGCCATACTGATTCTGGCAAACCTTTTCGGAATTAAGAATCCTGCCGGGATTATCGGTGGCCTTGGTGCCTTTAGTGCGGTTCTGCTTCTGGTTTTTAAAGACCCCATTCTCGGTTTTGTAGGCGGAATACAGCTTTCGGCCAACAATATGCTAATGCCCGGCGACTGGATTTCCATGCCGAAATATAATGCCGACGGAATTGTTATTGACATTGCCCTGACAACCGTCAAAGTTCAAAACTGGGATAAAACAATCTCAACAATACCTACATATTCATTAATAACCGATTCTTTCAAAAACTGGAGGGGAATGGAAGAGTCCGGCGGGAGAAGAATTAAACGCTCGGTAAACATTGATATGAAAAGTGTAAAATTTTGTACTCCCGAAATGATTGAGAAGTATAAGAAAATTCAGGTGTTGAAGGATTATGTTGTAAAGACTGAAAATATTCTTGAAGAATATAATAAAAAGAACAACATTGACAATTCTGTTGTGGTAAACGGCCGAAGACAAACAAACCTGGGAATCTTCAGGGCATACCTGCGTGAATATCTGCATCATCACCCTTTGATTCACGATAAAATGACTTTCCTTATCAGACATCTCTCCCCCAGTGAAACGGGAATACCTATGGAAATTTATGTTTTTAGTAAAATTCAGGAGTGGGATAAATATGAAAACTTGCAGGCTGACCTTTTCGATCATATTCTGGCTGTTATCCCGGAGTTTGACTTACGCGTGTTCCAGTATCCGAGCGGTGATGATTTTAAATTGTTATTAGGAGAAAAAAATCAGACAGCAAAATCACCGGATTAGTAATAAACCTGTACCGGATTCCCGACATTCAATTTGCCGTTTACAACAGGATTGTCCTTTAATTTTATAGTATGGTTTTCTTAAACATTTTCTGCGTCTTAGAACTTTCCGTACACAATATTTCAACAATAATACTATTTATGTAATTTTTTTTTCTATATTCCATTTTTTTTGTATAAATTTAGCCCTCATTTTCAGACAGAAACTTTTACATTTTAACTCAATGATTTAATGTTATTTGAGGATACTTACAATACGATAAATTCGACAACGGAAGGAGAATTTAAGGACAGGGGAAGCAAATTTATTGCATATTCCATCCCTGTTAAATCGGAAACAGATGTAAAAGAAAATATTGAGCTGATCAGAAAACGGCATCATGATGCAAGGCATCATTGTTATGCATACAGACTAGGACCCGACAAATCAGCTTACAGGATAAACGATGACGGAGAACCGTCGGGCACGGCAGGAAAGCCGATTTACGGGCAGATACTTTCAAAAGACCTCACAAATATTCTGATAATAGTGGTCAGATATTTCGGTGGCACGAAATTAGGAGTAAGCGGATTGATTAATGCATACAAAACTGCTGCCAGGGAGGCTCTTGAAAAAGCTACAATACTAACAAAGACTATAAATGACATTTATGAGGTAACATTTGAGTATGATGACACAAATAGCGTTATGAGAATTCTCAAAGATGAAGGGCTAAAACCTTATGAACAAATTTACGAAGAGAAATGCATGTTGAAGTTTGAAGTAAGAAAAAAATCGAGTGACAGGGTTTATGATAGATTTAACAAAATTAACAATCTTAAAATAAAATACTTATACACTAAATAACAACAAGGATTATGCTTTTACTGCCGAACCTGAATAGAACAATTTTTTTTAAAAATCAAGGGTTTATTTATTTTTTTTTAAACTTTTTTTAGATGAATTTTGTTCAAAATTTTCAGGTCGGTATATACACTGGGTATAACATGATATATTACTAAATATCAGCTGATTATCCAAGTTTAATTTTATAAATAACACTAAAGGAACTGTTTACAGATGAAAAAAAGTTATAAAGCAGTATGGGAGAATTGTCTGAAAGTAATCAGAGACAACATTAGTCATCAAAGTTTCAAAACCTGGTTCGAGCCCATAAAACCGGTTAACCTTGAGGATAATGTTTTGACCATACAGGTTCCCAGCCAGTTTTTCTATGAGTGGCTTGAAGAGCACTACATAACTCTTCTTAAAAAGACCATAAAAAAAGAACTTGGTTCATCGGGACGTTTGGAATACAGTATTATAATGGACAACTCCTATTCCGGTGACCCGTATGCCGTAAAAATCCCCGCATCCAACAAAAACATAACCTCCAACCAGCCCGTAACGATGCCGCTTGATCTGAACAAAGGTTCTTCCAAAGAGATTCCAAACCCGTTTATTATTCCCGGCCTGAAAAAAATAAAAGTTAACTCCCAGCTAAACGAAAATTACTCTTTTGATAACTTTATCGAGGGTGACTGCAACAGGCTTGCACGTTCTGCAGGTTATGCAGTAGCAAACAACCCCGGAAAAACCGCTTTTAACCCGTTATTAATATATAGTAATGTAGGATTGGGAAAAACACACCTTGCACATGCCATCGGACTGGAAGTAAAAAATCGTTATCCCGAAAAAACAGTTCTGTATGTTACTTCGGAACAGTTCACAAATCAATATATTGACTCGGTAAGAAATAATAATCAAAACGATTTCGTTCATTTTTACCAGATGATAGATGTCTTGATTATTGATGACATCCAGTTTCTATCAAAAAAAGAGAAAACACAGGAGGTATATTTCCATATTTTCAACCATTTACACCAAAATGCAAAACAACTTATAATTACATCGGACAAACCGCCCGTTGAGATGAGCGGAATGAATACGCGCCTTCTGTCGCGTTTCAAATGGGGATTGTCAGCCGACTTGCAAGTGCCCGATCTTGAAACAAGAATTGCAATAATTGAAAATAAACTTTACAAAGATGGTTTGGAGATGCCTAAAGATGTGATTGAATATCTGGCATACAGCATAACAACCAACATAAGGGAACTCGAAGGTGCTCTTATTTCCATTCTTGCTCAAGCTTCTTTAAATAAAAAATCCATTACTCTTGAACTTGCCAAAAAAATGATTGACAAGTTTGTTAAAAATACTTCTCGCGAAATCTCAATTGATTACATACAGAAAGTTGTTTGTGATTATTTCGGACTTCCGCTGGAAGCTATAAACTCAAAAACCAGAAAAAGAGAAATTGTACAGGCACGTCAGCTTGCTATGTTTTTCTCAAAAAAACTCACTAAGGCTTCATTGGCAACAATAGGCCAACATTGTGGCAAAAAAGACCACGCTACTGTTCTGCACGCGTGTCGTACTGTCAATAATCTCATTGAAACCGACAAACAATTCAGGAATTATGTAGAAGAGCTTGATAAAAAAATCACACTTTAATGTAATTTTTTCTTGTCTGTTTGATTTTTTTTTCTTATATTACCGCACAATAGACATAGTGTCTATTCAGGTAAATAAATTAAATATTTTAAAATTATGAATGTTCTATTTGTATGCAATTCAAACACGTGTAGATCTCCTCTTGCTGTGGGAGTTTTAAAGAAAAAACTTAACGAACGTAATCTGGAGGCAAAAGTCGAATCGGCAGGCTTTGAAGCATTCAACATCAATGAACCACCTGAAAACAGAGCAGTTGAAGAAGCAATGAAACATGGGATCAACATTTCCGAGAATAAAGCCAGACTTTTCTCAAGTGAAGATTTTAGCAAATTTGACAAAATCTATGTTATGGATACTCTGGCCTACAGAAATGCACTCTATTTTGCAAAGGACGAGAATGACAAAAGCAAGCTCGAGTTCCTCCTGAATCTTGTTAAACCAGGCAAAAATGAATCCGTACCGGATCCTTTTTACAGAAAGCTGGAAGCTTGTGAGGAAACTTTTGAAATAATGGACAGCGCTTGCGATAAGATTGCAGAGATAATTGCAAAAAGCAGAGTAAACTAATTTTTGCCGGTTTTGACACAGCCTCCTGATTACAGCACAATTGAAAAAACAGCAGGTAGGATTAAGCCCTACATCCACAGGACGCCCGTAATGACGTCTAAAAATCTTAATGCCATTTCCGGAAGTAAGGTCTATTTTAAATGTGAAAATCTGCAGAAAGCAGGTGCCTTTAAATCAAGGGGTGCCTGCAATGCTGTTTTTTCGCTTATGGAGCAAGATTTAAAAAAAGGAGTCTGCACCCATTCCTCGGGCAACCACGCAGCAGCTTTGGCGCGCGCAGCCTCACTTCGCAATACAAAAGCCCATATTGTGATGCCCGACAATTCATCCAAAGTAAAAATAGAAGCCGTTAAACATTACGGCGGTGTGATAACTTTTTGTTCACCGAATTTGAAATCCAGAGAAGAAACTCTGAAAAAAGTTATTGAAAAGACAGGAGCACTTGAAATACACCCGTACAACGACTACCGGATTATTGCAGGGCAGGCAACGGCAGCAAAAGAGCTTATTGAAGATACGGAAAGGCTTGACATTATAATGGCTCCTGTGGGAGGTGGCGGATTGTTGAGCGGGACGGCTCTCTCAACAAAACATCTTTCACCCGCAACAAAAGTGATAGCCGCAGAACCGGCAGGAGCAGATGATGCTTTCAGGTCGTTTTATGAAGGCAGATTCATCCCGTCGGAAAACCCCGACACTATTGCCGACGGACTTCTGACATCCCTCGGCTCGCTTACATATCCCATAATTACCGAATACGTTGATGAGATAATTACGGTAAAAGAAAAATCCATAATTACCGCAATGAAGTTAATATGGGAAAGAATGAAAATTATTGTCGAGCCTTCTTCGGCCGTTCCTTTTGCGGCAATACTTGAAAATAAGGAAAATTTTAGAGATAAAACCGTCGGAATTATACTTTCGGGTGGCAATGTTGATCTTGGTAAATTGCTATGGTGAAAAATAAAGAAATTATGAAAGGCAAACTATACCTCATACCCGCCTTCCTTTCGGAAACCTTACCGGAAAATGTTTTTCCGGCCGCAAATCTGAAAATAATATCTTCGCTCGATGTTTTTATTGTTGAGGAGTTGAAAACGGCAAGACGGTTTTTGAGGAAGGCAGGTTATACGAAATCGTTTGATGATGTCACCTTGCATTTGCTCAATGAACATACCGACCTTGCCAACATTGCCCCGTACCTTGATGAAGCACTTCACGGTAAAGATATCGGGCTTTTTTCGGAAGCCGGAACACCTTGCATTGCCGATCCGGGGGCGGAAATTGTAAAAATAGCCCACAAAAAAGATATTCCGGTCGTACCTTTGACAGGTCCTTCGTCAATTATACTTGCCCTTATGGCCTCGGGTTTCAACGGACAAAGCTTCGCTTTCAACGGTTATCTTCCCATTGATAAAAAACAAGCTGCCGTGAAGATAAAGGAGTTTGAAAAAAAATCCCGGCAATTCAATCAAACTCAGATATTTATCGAAACACCGTACAGAAATAACAGGTTGCTCGATATTTTGCTGAATAGTTGTCGGGAAGATACGTTAATATGTATTGCTTCGGGACTGACCTCCGAAAAAGAGTATATAAAAACATTATCCGTTAGAGATTGGAAAAAACAAAAACCCGGTATTCATAAAATACCTGCCGTTTTTTTAATTTATAGCGGTGCTTAACGGTTTTGAAATAAAAAGAGACAAATGCGGCAATCTTGAAGAGTGATATTTTAAACAATGAACCATTTTAAGTATTTACCTGTTTATTCTAAAAATATTTAAAAATGATAATAGTTATTTCACCTGCAAAGACACTTGATTTTAAGACAAAACCCGGAATTGAAGAATACACGCTGCCGCAATTTACGGATAAGTCCGGAATTATTGCCGGGGAATTGAAAAAATATTCTCCGGCAAAACTGGAAAAGCTGATGAAGATAAGCTCCAAGCTGGCAAACCTGAATTACGAAAGGTACAGGGACTGGAGACTACCGTTCACACCAGACAACTCCAAACTGGCTCTCTTTGCATTCAAAGGAGAAGTTTACACGGGGTTGGATTCCGCAACTATGACCGCAGAAGAGATATACTTTGCACAAACGCATCTCAGGATATTATCGGGTTTATACGGTATTCTTCGCCCCCTTGACCTTATTCAACCCTATCGTCTTGAAATGGGAACTCCATTGAAAATAGGACAATACAAAGACCTTTATGACTTTTGGGGAGACAGTCTGACAAAAAATCTGGAAAAGGAACTAAAAAAAGGAGAGGATAAAACACTTGTTAATCTTGCCTCAAACGAATATTTCAAAGCTATTGACAGCCTAAAACAAAAAGTACGGATTATTACTCCCGTATTTAAGGATTATAAAAACGGCACATACAAATTCCTGAGTGTTTACGGTAAAAAGGCACGGGGACTAATGACCAGGTTCATCATCTCCAATGAAATCACCGACCCGGAAAATCTTAAACTTTTCGATTGGGAGGGATATTTTTACAATGAAAAAATGAGTGTTGGTGATGAATGGGTGTTTACGAGGGGATAAATGATTTCC
>JALSSR010000011.1 GCA_026984135.1 Bacteroidales bacterium | reverse complement strand
GGTACCAGAAAAAGGATCCGTATTCCGAAACTTTTCTTTATAAACAGGTACACAGCTATTATAAGGTAAAGAAGTGCCGTTGCGAGAATACCTCCTTTTGAGCTCAGTAAAACAATAAAAAGCTGGAACATAAAAATCACAAAAAGCGTGATGTACCTTTGAATTTTGGAACTTCCGGTATTTGTAAAAAGTCTGATTACCAGAATAGCTATGGAAAAAGCATAAAACATTGCTAAGTAACTGGGGTGAAAAATCACTGTCAATCCGGTGTAGAAAAACACGGTTGAGGGCTCGCCCAAGGAGAAAAAGCGGTATAGAGCATATCCGAGCAACATTATGAGATTCAGAAAACTGCCTGCAACAAAAGCATCGAGAATATTTTCGGCAAAGTCTTCTCTCAATTTTGAAAAATCTATTGTTGAAAAAAGTAAAGGGAAAATCAGAAGCGACAACTTTACTTCAAGATCGAAAAAAGCCCCCTCCTGTCCGTAAAGAACTTGGGAATATGACGTACCGAGAACATATAACAAATATAAGACGCCGAAAGCAAGAATATTCTTTCTTTTCCTGCTTTGCAGTACCCGTGCTACCTTCTCTTTGAAATTGAAATCCAAAATCCATGTTAATCCGATAACCAAAATAACCGGAGGTACCAACTTGTCGTAAAGAGGTATTACGAATGCCAGGAGGATGAAGGAGTAATAGTATATTTTATTTCGTATTGTAGTGTTTATCATTTTGCAATTTTAATATTATTTCTTCAAACCGTTTTGATAAAACTTTATAATCGTGATTCGCAACAACATAATTTCTCCCGTTTTCGCCCATTTGTTGGAGTTCCCAATGATTCATCTCCTTAAACATCATTATTGCTTCGGCGAGTTTTTCAGGATTTTCGGGTTCAATGGAAGCTCCGCATCCGGCATCTTCCACCATATTGTTACCGGCTTTAATAGCCTGAATAACGGGTTTTCCCGCCATCATATAATCTATCATCTTGTTGGGGCTAATGCCAAAGCGGAAAAGCGGTTGATACTGTAGTCCGATATACAAAATATCGAATCTTTTTAACAAATCGGGAATTTCTTTTTTATCAACCGGCTCAAAAAGAAAAACATTATTTAGCTGTTTTTCATCTATTAAAGATAACAAATTATCCTTTTCAGGGCCTTTGCCCACAATAACTATTGCGACGGACTTATTTCCGAGTCTTTCGCCGGCGTTAACAAGTGAATACAACGCATTTGCCAAGCCAATAGTGCCTGTATATCCGACAAGCAGATCAAAATTATTTCTTATTTTCTCAATGGTTTTAGCTATTCCGTCATTTAAAGGTTTGGGATTTTCCCATTCCGACTTAACAAATCCGTTGGGAATATAATACCATTTTGTTGGAGACAATCCCTTTGAAACCATATAATCTTTTGTCATTGGAAGCATAGAGACAACGGCATCGGCATTCCGGTAGGCAAAGGTTTCGCCGTGCTGCATAGCAAGAATAAATGGATGGAATTTATCCATTCCGCCTAACTCCATCGGTGACAAAGGCCAAAGGTCGTGTACCTCGTAAATATATTTTGCACCCGAAAGATTTGCAATTTTCCGGGCAACATAATTATCACTCGGATATGTTGACGAAGCAATTACGACATCGGGTTTGTATTTTTCGGCAATGAATTTTGACTCAGAATATATCCTCCTGATAAAAGCAAACATATTCCTCACCCGGCCTAACCCATTACCTTCGTACTCAGGTGTTTTAACCCATAAATAGTTTATCCCGTCAATTTTTTGCTCCGATAATTTATCCGGCATCTTGGGATTATATTTCCTGAGATGAGAATTATTCGCAAGTATGATGGTCACATTATGCCCCATTGAAGTCCACTCTCTGCCCATATAATAGGGTCGGTATTCCATACCCATCGAAGGTGAACCTGCATAATGATTAATCAGTAATATATTCATACTTTATTAACTCTTAAAAATTAAAGTTTGTTTATGATTTCCACATATTTTTTTATTGATTCTGGAAATATTGCCCTTTGAGCAACTATTCTCCTGTTTTCTTTAAAAACAGTATCCTTATTTTTTAGAAGATTTTGTAATTCTTCAAATCCGGTTTCAGAGTAATAAATAATCCCGTTTTCACTATTCTTAATCCATTCCTTGTTTGCAGGAATATCCGAAACCACCGGGATACAACCGAAAGCCATTGCTTCTATAAGCGATACCGAAGTTGAATCGGATGTGGGAATGGAGATATAAAACTGTGCCCTTTTGTAAAGGGCAACCTGCGCCTCAAGAGATACGAACCCTTTGAATATCACCCTATTATCAAGACCTAACTCTTTTGTCAGATTAACAATTTTTTCACGATCCGGTCCATCATTAGATATAAGAAGTTCCGCATCGGGATTTATCTCCGACACTCTTTTAAAAAAACGAATTACTTCATCAATATTGTAATTCCCGGAGATTATCCTGTTTGAATAAAACAGATTCTCGTCCTTTTCGGAAATATCAACATCCGGCAACCTATCAATACCGAAAATAAATGTTGAGACTTCGACAGGAGATATCCCGTTTAAAACCTTTGTCATATATTCCGAATCGGAAGTGGCAAGGTCAGCCGAATTGAGGCAAAATTTCGTTATACCGTAGTAAAAACGATTTTTAAAAGGAGTGACCAGAATATCCGACCCCCAGGCAGACTGAATTAATTTGAACTTCAATCCGGTAGTTTTTTTTATCAGAGCTGCCAGAAATCCGTGACTTGTAATGTAGTGCGAATTTACAAAATCGGGGTCAATCTTTTTTATTATCTTTCTGACTTTATTATATTTACGCAAAAGTCCGGTATTGCCACCCTCTTCCTTCACCTGAACATTCAGATTAAAAATGTTCGAATCTTTGACTACTGCTTGTATATCTTTATGTGTGCCGGTTGAAGATATGACATATACATCGAAATAGTTCACAAGCTGTTTCACCCACTTAATCATGTGGACGCTTTGTGCATTGCCTATTATGATATATTTCTTCATAATTCTTTTTTCAATACAAAAAAATACTGATAGCTAAACTCGACTTTCTTTTCCTTTACAATTGTAAAATATTTATTGATAAGGCTTCTCACCATTTTTCTGGGATAATTCTTTTTCCCCATCTCCCAATAATGAATACCGTTATATTTCCATTTTCTCGTAATAAATTCAAGATTGATCAAAAAACTGAATGTCCAGGTTTTGAAAAGGTGCATAAAAATGGAGGACTTGATCATAGCTTCAATGGTTACAGCCGTAAACGGAATTGAGATGATGACATAATTCCTTGAAACCCGCTTTAATTCTTTAAGTGCATTCGGGATATCCACCCATGGGATATGCTCAATAATTTGAAAAGCACAAACGACATCAAATTCATTGTCTTTAAAGGGAAGATTTCTGACATCACCCACAAAATCCGGTTCCAGATCCTTGTCAATATCGCAAGATTTAATATTTATGCCATGTTGTCGTAAATAATTGATAAGTGTTTTGTTGCCTACTCCTATTTCAAGAACACTTTCAGGTTCAAGTTCCATAATGAATTTCACCTGATAGTAGTATGAATGGAACCGCCCCTTATCATCATATGAAGGCTCTTTGTAATCGCTTGAATCTTGTTGTTTCATATTCCACAGTTAAATTTTTTCCAAAATGAGTTTCTCAAGTTTCTTAACCTGCACTTTTCTGTGAAATTGGCTAAAATAATCCATATCCACTTTTAATCTCCGTCGGTTTTTCCATAAATCATAGGCTTTCAGGATTATACTTTTTATCTCATCAATATTATTGAAGTCTGCAACAAACCCTGCATTACATCTGTTTATTAGTTTTGAGGCTTCCGAATCTTTTTCGGTGAGTGCAAGAACCGGTTTTTCAGATGCAATATACTCGTACAGTTTGCCTTGAATAGCTTTTGACATTGATTTTGGTACGACAAGAAGATTTGCATCAGATTCTTTGATTCGCTGCACAGCCAATTTATGTGGAATCTTTGATGTCGTAGTTACGATTCCCTTCAAATCCTCATGAATGACAATAGTATTACCTGTACCAATAAAAACAATTTTTATTTCAGACAATTGATTTTCAGCCTTTAGAGAGGCTATAGCGTTTAGGAATGTATATGGCTTAATGTCGGAGTAAAAAGTACCTGTGTGTGAAATCGTAAAAATATCATTATAATTATAATCACCGGTAATTTCAAAATCAAAGCCGTTTCTTATTTCCTCAACACATATTTTACCGGCAGAAAGTTTTGAAAAATCACTTACGAAACTTGGGGTCGTAGTGGTTATGCAATTTGCTTCGGAAAAAATTTGTTGCTCAATTTTATAAAGATATTTTTTTACAAAAGAATTTATAAACGGATTTTGACTCATTTCATCACGCATATCCGCAATCCATTTAAAACCGGCTCCTTCTTTTTTTAATTTCAAAGCAACGAGATGCGGTGCAACTGTCGGGAAAGAACTAATAACAATATCAGCCTTTTGTAAATTCTCTGTTTCTTTAAAAATCTTAATTGCTTTTTCTCTCCAGTTTTTATATTCATCCGGCACAAAATAGTTGAATATATGATTGTATAGAGCTTTAAATTTATGAATTAGAAATGAGTCCTTGTTACTGAACTTTACTTTTAAAATATGCGGCCTGTTATTTAATCGGATCACATTTATAGAACTTATCTCCTTAAAATCCTCATCATTCTCTGTTTTTGGACAAATAATCGTGATATTAAATTTTTCTTTATCAAGGTATTTGGCAAAAGCTTCCAGTCTGTATGAAGCAATGGAAATTACAGGAGGAAAATAGATTGTAAATATTACTATATTGATTTTATTTGATTTTGTACTTATCATATTGTTTTAAAAGTTGAATTATAGATTGACAATACCCAAAAATAAAGAAAAATAAGAAAAAACACCTGAATAACACTAAAAACCGTCAAAATTCCGGAAACACCCAAATGAAGGGTGCCGGGGATTACTATAGATAGTATTAGTATCAGATTTCCCATCAGGTTCAATACAAAATATTTTCTCTGTTTGTTTATTATCATCGGAATAACCGTTACAGGACCTGTAACAAATTTAACAAAAATCCAAAGTGCAAGTATTCTTGCATACTCACCGGCTACTATCCACTGCTTCCCAAGGACAAAGCCAAACAGCCAGGGGCTTATAAACATAAACAAAATTAAACCCGGAGTGGAAAAGAGAACCATTGATTTTACAATCTTTTTAAGATTGACGGAGATATCAATTCCCTCGGCAAACTCCTTTGACGCCTTTTGATAAAAAACCTGTGCAACAGATGTTGAAATAACCGTCAGAGGTATTAGTAATATTCTTATTGATTTTGAAACTTCACCCAGAGTTGAAGAATCAAAGAAAAGGGAGAAAACAAATATTAATCCGCTTATCTGCATCATCTCGGTAATTGTCAGCAAAACATTTATTCTCGGAAATTCGGAATAGGTTTTTGCCTGGCTGGCGATTTGTTTTCCCGATATAGATTTAATATGTTTCAAATCGGATTTTAGGAATCTCAAAATAAAAAGAACTGCTGAGAAAATCTGTCCTGCTATTTGTCCCAATATCAGACCAAGGGAAGATAATTTCATAATTCCGAAAAGAATTGAAGATCCTGCCTTTCCCGCACTTTCGGTCACCTTTGTCAAACCAATGATTTTCATGTATTTTCTACGCAAAGACCAGTAAAGAAGCGACCGGTTTACACCAAGTAATAAGACGCCGACCGGTACATAAAACATATAATTGACAAAATCTTTATGTTCACTAAGATTAATAAGTTGCTCCCCCCAAAACAGAAGCACCAAATAAGTAAGTATGGAAATAGCCAAGACAATACCGAGAGAAAGACTAAGCAAATTTACGGCATTATGATCCTCAGCCGGTAAAACAATGGCCATCTCATAGCGGGCAGTAGCAACAGACCCTATCATAACGATAAGGGCAGCATATATTTCAAAGATTCCGAACTCAGCAGGTGTAAACATACGCGACAGCACAGGCTCCGCAGCAAAAGGAATCAACATTGCAATGGAACTGCCGGACACAAGTGTCAGAACGTGCTGCAAAAATTCCGATTGTTTTATTCTGTTTATCACCTGAAAGTTCAAATTCATTGAAAGGCAAAAGTACATTATTTTTCTTCACTTAAAGGACAAATAAGAATTGTTTCATGATTATTACCAAAGTATGTTAATTTTGCCAAACATATCAATTTATCATTGTTATATACATTATTATGAAAAACAGAAACTTTTCATTTTACCTCATTATAATTTCGGTTTTCATTATAATTGTCGGTCCGGAACTGTTTTCCAACGGAATGTTTATGGATGGTCTTTGGTATGCGGTTATTTCAAAAAATATGGCAAACGGGTTCGGCAGTTTTTGGGATCCTCATTTTTCAGAAACGATTTATTTCCACTTCCGGGAACATCCTCCTTTGGCTTTTGGTCTGCAAAGCATTTTTTTCAAAATCTTCGGTGACGGTTTCTTAACAGAACGTATTTATTCATTATCCACATTTTTTATTACGGGTTGGATTATAGTTTTAATTTGGAGAAGAATTCCCGGATGCAAGTTCAAATCTTTCGGGTGGCTACCTCTGTTGTTTTGGAGTATTACCCCCGTTATATTTTGGTCGGCAAAAAATAATATGCTTGAAAATACAATGATGATATTTACAAGTCTGTCGGTTCTGTTTATTTTAAAAAGTTTTTCATCTAACAAAATATCATTTCTGTTATTAGCAGGCTTAATGTTGTTTTTGGGGTTTCTGACAAAAGGTTTTGTTGCTTTTTTCCCACTTTCAATGCCTTTTTGGCTTTTCATTTTTAAACATAACTATAAGATTAAACAAGCCTTTGTTGATACATCCATAATGCTTTTCGGAACGTTTTTTCCTTTTCTAATCATCTTTTTATTTTCACCCGAAGGCATAACTATGCTGTTGCAATATATTAACAAGCAGGTAATAGGCAGTATTACAAATATACAAACAGTCAATAATAGGTTTTTTATCATTTTCAGATTTATTCAGGAACTTTCGCCTTCTTTTATCATCATTGCTATAATAATAGTATCAACGCGCAAATACAGAAATATCAAACTAAACAATCGTTGGATATATCTGTTTGCTTTTCTGGGATTATCAGGGATTATGCCCATTATGATTAGCATGAAACAAAGCGGTTTTTACATATTGCCCGCTTATCCGTTTTTAAGTATAGCACTGGCAATGACTGTTGCGGAAAGAATATCATCCTTAACCGGAAGAATAACAGATAGAGGGTTTAAGGTACTTCGATTAATTGGTTTTGTTTTGTTTATTACCGGGATGGGTTTAGCGGTTTTGAATACCGGAAAAATAGGGAGAGATAAAGAAAAAATATCAGATATATATAAAATAATAAATTCCGTTGAAAAAGATTCCGTCATTTCCATTGAACCCCAATTATATTCCGATTGGTCACTACATGGTTATTTTCAAAGGTACGCAGGAATAAGCCTTGATTATACTAATTATAAACAGCATCGTTACTTGCTTGTTAACAAAGGCCATTTTGAAAATTTTATGGCAAAATATAAAAAAATCCCTATTGGATCTAATCTTTACGATTTATATAAAAACCCCGAATACAAATAATAAATCTATTGGCATGCAACAACTACATATAATACGTAACTATATAAAATACCGCTTTTTATCGAGGACAAAGTACGATATTCATCCCCCCTTTTTGTTTGATCTTGTAACAAAAGTGTTCGAAGATAGAAAAAGGTATCCCGATTATATAAAAATTGAAAATTTAAAAAGGGAGCTGATTAAGGATAAAAGAGAAATCAGTGTCCTGGATTTTGGTGCAGGTTCATCCATTGATACGGGAAATTTGAAAGTTGTCGGCAAAATTGCCAGATATTCATCCAAACCGAAAAGATATGCAAGACTTTTATACCGGCTTATCAAATATTTTCAACCGGATACAATTCTTGAACTGGGTACGTCGTTAGGAATAAGTACGGCATATATGGCACTTGCAAAACCCAATTCAAAAGTGATAACGATAGAAGGATGTCCGAATATCTCGGCTATTGCAAATGAGACATTTAATAAATTGAATATCTGGAACATAAAATTAAAAACAGGTGAATTTGACACTGTTTTGCCCGACGTGCTTGTAGAGACCGGAAAACTCGATTTCGTATTTATTGACGGAAATCACAGAAAAGAACCGACAATAAAATATTTCGAAATGTGTCTTGACAAAGCACATAACAATTCGGTTTTTGTTTTTGATGATATTCATTGGTCGCAGGGAATGACGGAAGCGTGGGAAAGCATTTGCAGTCATCCTTCGGTCACTTTGTCCGTGGATATTTTTGCAATGGGACTGGTTTTCTTTAAAAAAGAATTGAGTAAAGAACATTTTATTGTGAAATATTAACGGTTTTATCATAAATTTGCCTGATTTAATTTAAAAGATATGAATGAAGAAGTAATAAAACTTATTGAGATACAACGGCACTTTAAGGTCGGGACCGAAATTGTAAGAGCGTTGCGCGGCATTACACTTTCTATTAAACGTAACGAGTTTGTCGCTCTTATGGGACCTTCGGGATCGGGGAAGTCAACATTGATGAACCTTCTCGGCTGTCTTGACACACCTACGAGCGGACAATATTTCCTGAACGGACAGGATGTCAGCAAAATGGACGACAACCAGCTTGCCGAGGTTAGAAACAAAGAGATAGGATTTGTATTTCAAACTTTCAATCTGCTTCCAAGATCAACGGCACTGGAAAATGTTATGTTGCCACTTGTTTATGCCGGTCAAAGTAAAGCCGAACGAATAAAAAGAGCAAAAGAGGTCTTGGCCGATGTTCAATTGACAGACAGGATGGAACACAAGCCTAACGAACTTTCCGGAGGTCAAAGACAGAGGGTTGCAGTAGCAAGAGCTTTAGTGAATCATCCTTCGATTATCCTTGCGGATGAGCCTACCGGAAATCTTGACTCAAAAACATCAGTTGAAATAATGGGACTCCTTGAAGAAATTCATAAAGCCGGAAATACAATCATTGTTGTTACTCACGAAGAGGATATTGCCCTTCACGCACACAGGATTATCAGACTTATTGACGGACAGATTGAATCGGACGAGATAAATGAAAATCCCGTTAAGGTTTCCGATTATCATTTGCAGGAAGCATAATATCACAACAGGTTCAACAGAAAAATGAAAACTCATGTCCAATATCAAAATATATACAAAAGGAGGGGATAAAGGAAGTACATCATTAATCGGAGGCACAAGGGTTCCGAAGTATCACGACAAGATAGAGGCCTACGGCACCGTTGACGAACTCTGTTCATTTGCCGGTTTGCTGAGGGACCAGGATATTGACAATTACTACAAAGAAATATTATTAATAATTCAAAACAGATTGTTTGTTATTGAATCGCTCCTTGCAGCCGATTCGGAAGAAAGTGCTGCCAATCTCCCGAAAATTGAGAAATCGGATATTACTCTCCTCGAAAAGGAAATAGACAAGATGGAGGAGGCATTGCCGGTTCTGACATCTTTTATTCTTCCCGGAGGACATACTACCGTATCTTATTGCCATATTACACGTACAATATGCCGGCGTGCAGAACGTTTGACAATTAAATTAAGTGAAAAATATCAGATTGATGAGTTAATTATTAAATATCTTAACCGTCTTTCTGACTACTTTTTCGTGTTGGCACGGAAATTGTCAAACGATCTTAATGTAGAAGAAATCCTCTGGAAACCCTTTAAATAAAGAGTTTCAGAAGAAATAAAAAGAAATAATTATTTTCTTTGATTTTATATAAAAAAAATTACTTTTGCACGAAATTTAAACAAATTTTGAAACAATGTACTGGACTTTAGAATTAGCATCCAAACTGGAAGATGCACCATGGCCCGCAACAAAAGAAGAATTGATTGATTTTTCAATCAGATCAGGTGCACCTATGGAAGTAATTGAAAACCTCAGGGAAATAGAAGATGAAGGCGAAGCCTATGATAGAATTGAGGATATTTGGCCTGACTACCCTACAAAAGAGGATTTCTTTTTCCATGAGGATGAATATTAGAAATTAGTTTCTAGCAAATTAAAAAGAGCGGTTTACAAGGTAAACCGCTCTTTTTAATTTAACCCGAATATGAACTACTCGGTTATTATCACAAGATATTTAGATGATTTCCAGAATCTTTCATAGTTTGTAATATGTAAAACCCTGTTTTCGTTTTCACCAATTACCTCGTAGGAGTCGGAAGGATGATCCGTAACCATTTTAAATTTATTTCCGGGAATTGCAAACTCAGTTATCTCTCTGATGTCAACTTTTGTAAAGTTTTCGTCATTAAAATCCGATTTCAGTTTTTTGGTTTTCCCAATGCCGATAAAACCTCCCGTTGAAGTTATAATTTTATTCTCCTTCAGAAATTTCTTACTCCCAAAAACATAATAACCCGTGTATAATTCTTTCGTTTTCATCTTAAGCTCATCAGCCTGCCCCTCAATGATTTTATTCTTAACGTCATTGTCCGCCTTAAGATTATTTACATCCTGCGTCAGTCTGACCACTTTGATGTTAAGCTTTTCCAGTTGACCTCTTAATGTCTCTATCTCAACATCTTTTTGCTGAATTTGCTTGTTTAAATGATCAACAAGTTTCTCCAGTTCGGCAATTTGATAGTTTGCTTTACCAAGCCGCTTTTTCATATTTGCCAACTTATCCTTCGTGTCGGAAAGAAGTTGGTAAATAGTGTTGATGTCATAGTTGATCTGATCTTTAGCGGTTTTCCTAAGTTCTGTTTTGCCTTCGGTTTTTTCGGTAATGATCATCTCCTTTTCCTTAATGGAGTCAAGGTTTGATTGAATGTCGTTGAAAGCCTGAAGAAATTCATTTAATGATTGTTCTTTCATGCTTTCTTGCTGAACGAGGCTGTCGTTAACGGCCTCAAGTCGTTTAACCTTTTCCTGATTACAACTCATTGCAAACGGAACGATTAACAGGATCCAAAGAAATTTTTTCATTTTGCTCTAATTTGATTTATTAATGTGAATTATCAATTACTTACTAAACAAGAATTAATGATAAATGTTTTTATGATTTGCCATTTTTAGAATACTAATATTAATTCCATTGGTAATTAAACGTTGAAAGATTAAATAAATTATACTTTTTTAAAAAAATCAAAATTTTGAATTTTTCAAAATATCTATCATTCTTCTCTGCTTTTTTGTAGGCCGGCCTTCTCCTCTCCTTCTGCGTTCATAATTCAATTCGCGCATTAATTTTAATTTATCATATTCTTCCTGTGGTGTCAAGTCTTCCAGATAATCTTCAACAAGTTTTGCCGAAACCCTGTTTTTAAGCAGACCAATAACTTTAACGGTTTTAATTACCGGAGTCAAATTGATAGTAACGGTTTCATTCAGCCTGACTTCGTGACTTGGTTTCACCTGTCTGTCGTTAATCCTGACTTTTCCCGAGCGACAGGCTTCGGCAGCCAGGTTTCTGGTTTTGTAAACCCTTACGGCCCATAGCCATTTATCTATTCTGACTCCTTCCGACATTGTTATTTTTTCCTGAAAAAGATTTGAACCGGTACACCTGTATAGTCAAAATTTTTCCTCAGTTGATTTTCAATGAACCGTTTATACGGATCTTTAATATACTGAGGCAGATTGCAGAAAAATACAAACGCAGGAAACGGAGTCTTTAGTTGTGTTATATACTTTATTTTAATATGCTTTCCCTTTGTAGCAGGCGGAGGTGTCTTTTGAATGATTGGCAACATCAGTTCATTAAGTTTTGAAGTGCTTACGGTTCTTGCCTTATTTTTATACACCTTTGTAGCTGCATCAAGAGCCTTGTGTATTCTCTGCTTTTTGGGTACGGAAGTAAAAATTATGGGGACATCATTGAAGGGGGCAATCTTGTTCCTAATCATCTCCTCAAAATCCTTATGTGTATTTGTCTGTTTTTCAACAAGATCCCATTTGTTTACAATAATTACAACCCCTTTGCGATTTCGTTGAATAAGCTGAAAGATATTAACATCCTGCGATTCAAAACCTTCTGTGGCATCAATCATCAGCAGACATACATCACTGTTCTCAATGGCTTTTATTGAACGCATTACAGAGTAAAACTCAATGTTTTCCCTTACTTTGCCTTTTTTTCTTACACCGGCAGTGTCAACAAGCAGAAACTCAAACCCAAAACTGTTGTATCTTGTATATATTGAGTCCCTCGTTGTTCCTGCAACCGGAGTGACAATATTTCTTTCATCCCCGAGAAGGGCGTTCACGAGTGATGATTTCCCAACATTCGGTCTTCCCACAACGGCAAATCTCGGAAGGTCGGGTAGTTTTTCTTCAACCTTTTTATCAAACTCCTTAACTATCTCATCCAGAAGATCACCCGTACCACTTCCGTTTATGGAAGATATGGAATGTACCTCTCCGAGCCCGAGTCCGTAAAATTCGGCCGCATCGCCCAGTCTTCCCGGATTATCAACCTTGTTTGCCACGACAAAGACTTTTTTTTGTGTACGTCTCAGCACATCTGCAACCTCTTCATCAAGTGTTGTCAAGCCTTCCTTTACATCAACCACAAAGGCAATGACGTCAGCTTCATCAATGGCGAGAGCAACCTGTTTGCGTATCTCCTCTTCAAAAACATCATCCGAACCAACAACATAGCCACCCGTATCAATAACAGAAAAACTGACACCGTTCCAGTCGGAATGACCGTAATGCCTGTCGCGTGTAACGCCGCTTGTTTCCTCCACAATAGCCTGCCTTGATTCGGTTAACCTGTTAAAAAGAGTTGATTTGCCCACATTCGGTCTTCCTACTATAGCTAATATATTTGACATATTAATTTTTAACTTTAATACAAATTTTTTAATAAATTGTTTTCCGGCGATTACTCCTCATATCCAAATCTCTTCAACTGCCTCTCATTATCTCTCCAGTCTTTGACAACCTTCACACTGAGTTCGAGGTGAACATGTTTTCCAACAAACGCCTCAATATCTTTTCTAGCTTCAATACCAACCCGCTTTATTGCTCTCCCGCCCTTTCCGATAATTATCATCTTTTGTGACTCACGGGTTACAAAAATCCAGGCGGCAATTCTGATTATCTTTTCATCTTCCTTGTACGAATCAACTGCAACCTCTACGGAATAAGGCACCTCCTGCTTGTAAAACAATAAAATCTTTTCACGTATAATCTCCGAAATAAAAAACCTCATTGACTTATCCGTCAATTCATCCTTTGGATAATATGGTGGGTTTTCCGGCAATAATTCAACAATCGTATTTAAAACTTTCTCCGTATTGAAATTCATTAAAGCCGAAACCGGAATAACAGCACTCTTATTAAATATTTCTTCCCAATATCTCATCTGCACTTCCACTACATCTTGCTTCGACAGGTCAATCTTATTAATTATTACAACTACCGGAATCCCCGATTCTTTTATTTGCTCAACAATATTCTCATTATATTTCTTTTCACCAACCTCAACCATATATAAGAAAACATCGGCATCCTTCATAGCAGAATCAATGAATTTCATCATTTTCTCCTGTAATTTGTAATGAGGAGTTATCACTCCCGGCAAATCCGAAAATACTATCTGATAGTCCTCATCATTTACAATTCCAAGAATACGATGACGCGTTGTCTGTGCTTTTGAGGTGGTTATTGAAAGCTTTTCGCCCACCAAAGCATTCATCAAAGTTGACTTTCCAACATTAGGATTACCAATAATATTAACAAATCCGGCCTTATGTCCCATAAAAATAAAATAAAAAATTTGCAATAAAAAAAAATTATTATCTTTGCACCCGCAAAACGACGCTGCAAAGATACATAATTATATTGTAGTGTTGAATAGAAAGGAACGAGGGGGTGGTTGCTCGGGCGGTCGCCAGGTCGGCGGTTCGAAATAAAGAAGATAGTTCATTAAGATATATTGCGGGGTGGAGCAGTGGTAGCTCGTTGGGCTCATAACCCAAAGGTCGTCGGTTCGAATCCGGCCCCCGCTACTATAAAGTCGGAAGAGATTTCGGCTTTTTTATTGCCAAAATTATCAAGCTATGCATTTTGTTTATGTTCTATATTCGTTAAAAGACAACCGTTTGTACAAAGGTTCAACATCAAATATTCAAAAACGGTTTATTAAACATAATTCGGGTGG
>JALSSR010000010.1 GCA_026984135.1 Bacteroidales bacterium | reverse complement strand
ATCCCAAGGATATTCACTTTCGGATTAGGCCGGCACACAATGCGGCGCTGACCTGCCCCTGCCCGTATTGTTAGGCGGGCGTCCGGTCAGGCGGGAATCCGAAAGAGCCCGAAGTGCGAGACTGTCTCAATAAAAGGGCTGTTCGGGATTTCCCAATCCCGAACCCGATACTTTCAGGATTTGCAATCCGGTTAAAAAAACTAATGCTTTGTGGGATTTAGTGTAATTTGTGTTTTCGTGTTATAATTTTTTCAACCACTAAAACACAAAAACCACAAAAATGTTAGCTTTACTTCAAAGTCTTCATCTTTCGACAAATCTGTCGGTAGTCTCACCTTCAGGGGAGATTTAGAGGGGCAAAATACCAGAATAGCCGATTAGCAGCGCTATGATCATAAATAGACAAATGTTCGATTTTCACTTACTTGAACAGTGTTAAATGCATATTGAGTATTGAGCATTTTTTTCTATAACCCTGTCTCTTGTCGGTGTTGTCACCGGCAATGAATATTCATCACCGGAAAACTTTGCTATCCTGTATTTTATCTCCACACGTGATTATATATCCTGAAGATAATTTTTTTAGGATAATCCTACCCAAGAGGCGACTGCTTATATCCGAAAAAGCCACAAGTGTGAGGTTTTTTGCCACAAAGGCACAAAGGCTCTAAGAATCACAAAATTAAAAAATTACCCCGGCGCTGACCTGCCCATGCCCGTATTGAAAGGCGGGCGTCCGGTCAGGTGGGAATCCGAAAGAGCCCGAAGTGCGAGACTGTCTCAATAAAAGGGCTGTTCGGGATTTCCCAATCCCGAACCCGATATTTTCAGGATTTGCAATCCTGCAACAAAATGAATTCTCTTTTGTGGGATTTAGTGTCATTTGAGTTTTAGTGTTTTATTTTTTAACCACTAAATCACAAAAACTACAAAACCTTTCAAAACAAGCTCCCAAGTAGTCCTAAAGTACCGGATTTATCAATTTATACCTACTTATATGTTTATTTCTTATCTTTGTCAAAATACTTGTCAAAATATTTTTGATCTTTATAATGATGGAAAACAGTTATTACATTATAAACGCTAATATTATTAATGAAAATAGGATTTTCAAAGGTAATATCTTTATAAAAAACGGAATTATCGAAAGGGTATTGAAGTCCGGTGATGATTTCCTTCCCGAGGACAATACGATTATCCTTAATACCAAAGGAAAGTACCTTCTACCGGGAATCATTGATGACCAGGTACATTTCAGAGAGCCGGGACTTACACATAAAGCCGATATTTACACCGAAAGCAAGGCTGCCGTCGCCGGAGGCGTCACCTCCTTTATGGATATGCCAAACACAATCCCGAACACTCTTACACAGGAATTGCTTGAAAAGAAGTACAAACTTGCCGCTGAAAAATCTCTTGCCAATTACTCCTTCTATATGGGGGCTTCAAACGATAATATTGATGAGATTTTGAAAACCGACCCGAAAAAAGTTTGCGGAGTAAAAATTTTTATGGGCTCATCAACAGGAAATATGCTCGTTGACAATATTGATACACTAAATGCAATATTTTCAAAATCTAAAATGTTAATTGCAGTTCACTGTGAAGATGAAGCAACGATAAAAGCCAATACCGAACTGTTCAGAAAGAGATACGGCGAAAATGTTCCCGTTGAAGCTCACCCGTTAATTAGAAGTGACAAGGCATGTTATAAAAGCTCCGAATTGGCGGTTGGTCTTGCAAAACTTCACAATACCCGATTACACGTTCTCCACCTTTCATCTGCAAAGGAGATGAAACTGTTTGATAATTCCAAACCGTTGAAAGAAAAACGTATTACCGCAGAAGTTTGCGTTCACCACCTTTGGTTTGACAGTTCGGACTACCCCGAAATGGGTACAAAGATAAAATGGAATCCGGCTATTAAGACTAGGGCGGATAAAGATGCACTTTGGGAAGCTCTGCTTGACGACAGGCTGGATGTTATTGCCACTGACCATGCGCCGCATACCGTTGAGGAGAAATCCGGCACCTATTTCAATGCAGCATCAGGAGGACCACTTGTACAACATTCATTATCAGCAATGCTGGATTTTTACCGTAAAGGCAAATTGCCGCTTGAGCGTATTGTTGATAAGATGTGTCATGCTCCTGCAAAATGTTTTAAAATTGAAAAAAGAGGATTTATCAGGGAAGGTTATTGGGCCGATTTGGTAATAGTTGATCTCGAATCCAAAACCGAGGTCAATAAATCAAACATATTATACAAATGCGGTTGGTCGCCTTTTGAAGGGCATACCTTCAATTCAAAAATTACTCATACTTTTGTGAACGGAAATCTTGTTTTCCGTAACGGAAAATTTAACGAATCCGTTAAAGGAATGAGATTGGCTTTTGAAAGATGATTTATTTAATCTTAAAAACGGAAATGAAAAATATTAAATACTTTTTTATCCCGGTAATCTTATGGTTTTTGTCTTGCACTTCCGAACCGTTAAAGGTAGTTGAAGATACCTGGCCCAACGGACAGGAAAAAACCGTAAAGTTTTATTCCAACAATTCTAAAAAAGAGCTTCTGAAAGAGGTTTTGTATTATGAAGACGGCACAAAAAGAGAGGAAGGAAAATACAAAAACGGCGAACGTACCGGATTATGGACATACTGGTATCCTAACGGTAATAAATGGAGTCAGGGAATTTATGAGAACGGCATCGAGAACGGGCTTAAGACAACCTGGCACGAAAACGGTCAAAAATATTACGAGGGAAAACTTAAAAACGGAAACCGCGTCGGAGTATGGAAATTTTGGGATAAAAACGGCAAATTGCTGAAACAGATTGATTATTCCAAAAGGTAGCATGTAGGAGCAGTCGGCAGTGCCGAAGTTTTGCTTCGAGCATATTCGACCAAAGGTCGGTATCGGCAGTGCCGAAGCTTTGCTTCGAGCATACTCGACCAAAGGTCGGTATCGGCAGTGCCGAAGCTTTGCTTCGAGCATACTCGACCAAAGGTCGGTATCGGCAGTGCCGAAACTTTACTTCGAGCATACTCGACAGAAGGTTGGTATCGGCAATATTCAAACTGTTATAAGTTAACTGAAGTTTCGTATTAATGATATTAATTTCATATTTTATCGGCTATGTGTCCATTGTATTTATACTCTGATGCCTTTGTGGTTCTTAATGTCTTTGAGTTTTTGGCAAAATTGCTTTAAAAACAGCCACAAAGGAACGAAGACTCAAAGAAAACACAAATAAAATCTCACCAAACGGAATCTTTATAGTACAGATATGTAATTCATTTTTAAACATTAAAGTGCGAAACTTCATCAATATGAATAATATTGAATTTTTGTTCTCACCGATTGAACAATTCACATTCCCAAATGTATATGTTTTAGTATTAACAACTAATTAAAATTATAAGATGAAAAAAACATTACTATTTTTTGCAACAGCATTTGGAATGCTGATTCTTTTCACTTCGGAACTTGAGTATTCGGGAGGATCGCCGGGAGCAAAAACAGGCTCTCCGGGTGATAATGGTGCCAACTGTACATCCTGTCATTCCGGTACACCAAATACTGTTGACGGTTGGATAGAATCCGACATACCCGAAACAGGATATGTTCCGGGTGAAATATATACAATAACGGTCACGGGAACTCATACCGGTGTAAATAAATTCGGTTTTGAAGCTACGGCAGAGGATAGCGAAAATAACAAAACCGGTACTTTTAGTATTACTAACTCTACTGAAACAAAACTAACAAATGGGAATCACGCGGTAACTCATAAAAGCGGCGGAACAACACCTTCCGGAAATTCAAAAAGCTGGAGTTTCGACTGGACAGCACCGGAAGCAGGGACAGGCGATGTGTCTTTTTATGCAGCTTTCAATGCAGCAAACGGAAACGGCTCAACATCGGGCGATGTTATCTATTTGTCGAATTATATGGTCACGGAAGATCTCGGGACAGGAGTTGACGAAATTACCGCCGATTCATTCTCCGTTTATCCGGTTCCCTTTAGCAACAAGATTACAATTAATTCCGAAAATAAAATTTCCGAGATTACTTTGTATAATAGTGCTGGAACAATTGTTAAAAGTCTGAATGTTAGCAATTCAAATAACAAACCGGAACTGAACACTTCAGATCTGAAAGCCGGGGTTTATATTGTTTCCGTTAAAGGAACAAACGGTACCAGACTTTCAAAACAGATAATAAAGACAAGGTAAAAAACAGATAAGCCGGATTTATACTGTGTTCTATTGAAAGACTCAAAGGAAATCCGGTATATTTTTAGTTTTGATAAGATTTGCTGCACTAAGCCTAAATGTTAATCGCATTTTAACATAAGAAAATCGTCAGGCCACTGCTCATAAGTATGAAATGAATAGTGGTCCGACGATTAGTTAAAGGTTTTGCCGAGCATCAACTACGCCTTTTCCGTTTTCAGAAGCAAAATCTCATTTGCAATAATCTCTGTTATGTAATGCTTCTTACCATCCTTATCTTCCCAGTTGCGGTAGGTCAGTTTTCCTTCTATTGCCACTTCGTTTCCTTTTTTCAAATATTTCTCAACAATACCGGCAGTACCGTTCCATGCAACTATGTTATGCCATTGCGTTTCAGTGACCTTTTCGCCTGTGGCGTTTTTGTAAGTCTCGGACGTTGCCATTGAAAATCTTGCAACTTTCTTTCCGTTGTCGAATGTTTTTACCTCGGGGTCTTTGCCCAGGTTTCCGATGAGTTGTACTCTGTTTCTAAGTGAGTTCATAATTGTTTATTTTTAAAAGTTAATGAATAAAATATTTGTCATTTGTATCACCTCTGCACTTTGTGCGTGTAGTGTTAAAATAATTAAAGAACGTTTCTGAAAATGTTGATGATGCAAAATTACATCCGGCGGATTCCCATAGTCGGTTATTAAACGTTTATATTCGTGTATTACCCGTTTGTATTCGGTTGTAATCGTTTACAAACGGTTACAGATCTGACATTATTGAAAATATTTGTATTTTTGTTGTTTTGAAATTTCATTGTGGAAGGTTGGTATGTTTTAAGTTGTGGTGCATTACAAAAAAAGATTTCTACCTTAAAGAAAAAGAGTGTATTTTTGGTAAATGGAAAAGTCTGAAATAAAAATATACAAAACAGAGGAAGGAAAAACTACAATTGAAGTTAAGCTTGAAAAAGAAACAGTTTGGTTAAGCTTAAATCAAATTTCAAAGTTGTTTGATAGAGATAAATCTGTAATATCAAGACATATCAGAAACGTATTTAAAGAAGGAGAGCTAAATAGAAAATCAACTGTTGCAAAATATGCAACAGTTCAAAATGAAGGGCAGAGAGAAATAGTAAGAGATATTGAATATTTCAACTTAGATGTTATCATTTCTGTTGGTTACAGAATCAAGTCAAAAAGAGGAACGCAATTCAGAATTTGGGCAAATCAGGTTATTAAAGATTATTTGATAAAAGGTTACGCAATAAATCAACAAAAATTAGAAAAACAAGCTGAACAACTTGACGAATTAAAGGAAACAATTAAAATATTAGGAAATGCTCTTGAATACAAGGAATTGACAAATGATGAAAGCAAGGGACTTTTAAAGATTATTTCCGATTATTCTTATGCTCTCGAAATTTTAGATAAATATGATTATCAAACACTTAAAATTGAAAACACCTCAGGAAAGGAAATATACAAATTAACATACGAAGAAGCAATAAAACAAATTGAGAATACAAAAAAAGTATATGGTAATAGTGATTTGTTCGGACATGAAAAAGATAGTTCATTTAAAAGTTCAGTAGCAACAATTTATCAAACTTTTGGAGGTATTGATTTGTATCCAAGTATAGAAGAAAAGGCAGCAAACTTACTCTATTTCATAGTTAAAAATCATTCATTTTCAGATGGAAATAAAAGAATTGCTGCGTTCCTGTTTTTGTATTTCTTAGAAAAGAACGGATTACTTTTCACAAGTGACGGTAAGAAAAGAATAGCAGATAATGCACTGGTAGCGTTAACTTTAATGGTCGCAGTAAGTAAACCGGAAGAAAAAGAAACAATGATAAAAGTAATAGTGAATTTAATAAATAGAAATAATTAACGACACCACAACAATTAAGCATCGTATTGCGTCTCCGATAGTCATCTCCGATAGGAATCGGAGCGAGACGAAGTGAAAGCGTAGATACAATATCCGTCTAAAGCCGGACAAGTTGTATCCCAACAACTTCTCTTGTCGGGATTGAACTAAACGTGGATTATTGACTGTAGGAGGCTTTTATGCCGAAAGAAATCAGGATTTGATAATAATATTATAATTTCTTTCTTGCATTAACCGGTTCTAAACAGATTTGATTGTTTTAAAAATTCAATATCGGGTTAGTCGTTCAAACCTGTCAAGAACCGGTAAACATTATTATACTGTGGAATCAATTTTTGCCTGTTTTGCGGGTTCGGAATTTTTAGTACCGTTTTCCCCTCCTTTGACATTGTTCTCTTAACATTTTGCCTTTTAAAATTTGTTTCCTGATGCCTTGATTCTTAGTGTCTTTGAGCCTTAGTGGCAAAAGAGCGGAAAATTAGCCACAAAGACACCAAGGCTCAAAGAAAACACAAAGAAAAACTCACAAAACGGGCGTATCCCATTTTCAATCGGGTCAGTTGTTCCGAAACTTGTCCGTATGGACACTTCCGGGCATTAATCCCGGCGTGTAAAGGACTTGCACCCATCAGGACGCCAAAGATTTACCGAAGGCGATGCCTCAAGAATAATTTCCCATTTTTTCCTTAATTCCAAATTTTTTTGTATTTTTGGAATCTGTCGAAAGCTTCCGGCGGGGATGCTAATGCCGTGCAAACACAAAAAGTATTGTATTTTAATTCTCCGAGAACTCTTTCAGCATCTCCCTGTATTTTGAAAAGACATTGGCACGGGAAACAAATCCCATATATTTACCGTCCTTAAGTACAACAAGGTTATATTTGCCGGAATGCTGGAATTTGTGGGCAACATCCTCCATCCTGTCGTCATAATTAACTGTGGTTGTCGGTACGAACATCAGATTTCGAACCAAAACCTTATCATACATTTCGGGCTTGAACATTATATGCCTCACTCTGTCAAGAAAAACCAGTCCGACAAAGTTGTTTTCTTCATCAACAACAGGGAATATATTACGGGTGGAATCTTCTATGACTTTCACAAGTTCTCCGAGTGTAGCATCGGGATGAATTGTTTTAAAATTGGTTTCTATGAGCGAATCTATTTTCATCAGTGAGAGTACGGCTTTATCTTTATGATGTGTTATGATGTCAATCTTTCTGGAGAGCTGAATTGTGTAAACCGAATCCGGCTCAAACATTCTTGAAGTAGCAAACGATATTGTTGCAACAATCATCAACGGCATTATAAGCTCATAACCGCCGGTAATTTCAGCAATTAAAAATATTGCCGTAAGCGGGCCTCTGATGACCCCCGATATCAGTCCCGCCATACCCACAAGAGCAAAGTTACTGACAGGCAGGTCACCGGCACCGAAATAATTGACAGTCATAGCATACAGCAGGCCAAAGTGAGCGCCGGTGAACAATGTCGGCGCAAAAATACCTCCGATACCACCGCTTCCGAAAGTTGCCGAAGTTGCAATAACTTTCAGCACCGTGATAGCGAAAAGCAAGATGAGAGTAACGGTGAAGTTACCTTTCAGACTGAAAAAAAGGCTGTGGTCGAATATATGGTTAAGGTTTCCGTCAAGACTGTTGTTTATCGAAGTATATCCTTCGCCGTAAAGTGCGGGAAACAGGAACACAAGAATTCCGAGGGCAGATGCGCCAATGGCAATCCTTAGCAACCAGCTGTTTATTCTTTCAAAAAACCTTCCGGCAAAGTCAATAGTTCTGATGAAGTAAACCGATATCAGACCGGCCAGAACTCCCAAAACAATGTAATAGACAACATCCTGAAGGTGAAAAACATCTTTTACCTCAAACGGATAAAGCACATTCTGGCCAAGGAAAAAGTATGATGTCATTGCAGCAACGGCAGAAGCAGTCAATAAAGGAACAAGAGAGGATAATGTGAGGTCGAGCATTATCACTTCCAGGGCAAAGACAATTGCGGTAATGGGAGCTTTAAAAATGGCCGACATAGCTCCGGCACTTGCAAAACCGAGAAGCGATACAATTTGCTTGTAATTAAGCCGCAATAAGCGACCAATATTCGATCCTATAGCACCGCCGGTAGCAACAGTCGGGCCTTCAAGTCCCACAGAACCTCCGAATCCAACCGTCAGCGCACTGGCAATAACCGACGAATAGACATTGTGGGGTTTCATCAGTCCATTGGTTTTGGATATGGCATAAAGAACATTCGGAACACCGTCACCTATTGACTGTTTTAGTATGAACCTTATAAATATAACCACTAAAAATATCCCGATAGCAGGATAAATAATGAACATATAATTCTCAACATCTGCCGAAAACCAGCCCGTTAACGAATGCTGAATCAGATGTACCGTATTTTTAATGGTAACGGCCGCCATACCGCTCAAAAAGCCAATAATAACGCTAAGGATAAGAATAAAATTCCTGTCGGTAATGTGTCTAACGCGCCACTTATAAAATTTTAATATGAGCTTTCCCATTTTCATTTTCAGCCTGCGAAAGTAAAGTAAAAAAAGTTTCCTGCAAATTATTTCACAACCGATGTTTCAACATTTACAGGTGTAATTATTCTGTAAACGGGATAAGGATAATATCTCCTTCCCCACTGGGGTACGAGATACCTGTCGAAAAAGTTCCAGAAAAGTAAACCGTCGTCAGCCTCCGGCTCCAGCAAATATGCCACCAGATTTCCAAGGCGTTGTGCCGTACGTATCAGATATGTTCCTTTGGAAAAATCCTTTTTTTCCATGACATACCCGCCGCTTATACCCTCTGTGTAATGCCCCTGGTTCAGCCTTCCCGACGGTTTTAAATCCGTTATCCCGAATTTTTCAACTTCCAATGAAATATCTTTTGTCAATTGTTCAACCTCAATTCCGTGCATCTTTAATATTTGCAAAACATTCTTATCGGGGATTGACAAAATATAAGCATATGGAAATTTTGTACTTTTTGTTGCAAAATAATCGGCGTAATAAGGCACGGTAATACTCCTCCAATTTTCGCTCTGCTTATATCTCTCCCTACCCGAATCATCTTTATATTTAACATAATCATAAGCTTTTATAGTGATTTGTTCAGGAGTTGGATAAGACTGATATTCAACGGCAAATGAATCCGTAACGGCAGGAGCCAACCCTTTGTTGACGGTTCTTTCATCGGCATTTAAAAGCTCTTTTTTTATTTTTTCCTTATTGCCGGATGAATACTCCAGAATTGACCGCAGAAGATTATAGCATCCGTTTACACGGGTCTTAAAATCGGCATAAACATAGTTTTCATTAAGTATTGACAATCTGTTTCTTACACCTATGTAATTCCATAAGTATCTTGGTTCCGGCGCGTATGAAATCCAGCCTTTTTCAATATTTTTCCTGTCCATAAACTCACCGTAAAAAACATTTTCAACGCTATACTTTCTCGTCAGCAATCCCGAAACGGCAGGAGCCATTATATCCCGCATATAGTTTCGCAATAAAGTATCACCATTGGGGTTCATCATCCAGGTAAAGGTAACGGGTTCTTCGTGAAACGAGCCGTTCGTAGTATGGCAATCAACAGATACGGCAGGGTCCCATTTGTTCAGAACATTTTTCACCACGCCCCTTATTTCAGGTGTTTCCAACTTCATTGCATCCCTGTTGAGGTCAAGATGTTCGCCGTTGTATCTCACACCGACACTTTCCGGTCCGTTCTGATTCGTTCTGTTACGATTGCTGAACTTTTCATTACCGTCAGGATTCAGTATGGGACATACCAAAAGCACAATATTTTTCAGGATTTCACTATTTTCACCCGAGACAAAATCGCGAATAAGCATCTGCGTAGCTTCTTTTCCTTCCACCTCTCCGGCATGGATGTTTGCCTGTATGTAAACTGCAATTCTTCCGTCCTTTTCCATATCCCCGGGTATTACAGGCAACGGATTGCCAATTATCACCAAAGGAACAATCCTCCCCTCAGTCGAAACGGCCAATGTATCAATACGCATCAAACCGGAAGTTTTTTGCAAAGTTGTAATGAATGACATTACATCATCATAGGTTGATGTTGCTTGGTAATCCGATTTCTCGGCAGTGGTTTGAATTGTTGTTTGTGACCTGACAAACAGAAGAGTAAACAAGGTCAATGAAATAATAAGTAAGAATTTTTTCATTTTATTTTATCTATTTGGTTGGCTAAAGTAAAAAAAATCCGTCAGAAAAATAAAAGACTGCTATCTTTGTCGCCAACTTATTAATAAGGATGTATGAAATATTTCAAATTTATTATTGTTGCGATAGTTCTCTTCTCAGCTTGCAAAAAGGAGGAGAGTCAGGCAGATAAGGATGATGCCATTATCAGGCAATACCTTTCGGACAATAGCATTGATGCAATAAAAGACGCTTCAGGCATTTATTACGTGATAACCGATGAAGGCACGGGAAACGACCACCCGGATATAAGTTCGGAAGTTACCGTAAGATACAAAGGTTATCTGACCGACGGAACTGTTTTTGACGAGACCACAGGTAATTCCACTGCCACTTTTCCTCTGAGCGGACTTATTCGCGGATGGCAAATCGGAATCCCAAAGTTAAAGCAGGGTGGGAAAGGAACCTTCTACATCCCGTCGGCACTTGGTTACGGAAGTCAGGCTACAGGCAGTATTCCGGCAAATTCGGTGTTGATTTTTGATATCGAACTTGTTAGTTTTGATTAATTAATAAAAAAATTAATTTTTATTTTGAATAATCGAAAAATAATTCCGTTCTTTGCACTCCTTTTTTGAAAACATATAAAAACAGATAGAAATGTCACGTATTTGCGAAATAACAGGGAAAAAAGTGATTACAGGAAACCACGTTTCTCACTCACATCATAAGACAAGAAGGAAATTTTATCCAAACCTTCACACTAAGAAATTCTACATTCCCGAAGAGGACAGGTATATTACTTTGAAAGTTTCTGCCGCAGGAATGAGAACAATTGACAAAAAAGGAATTTCCGTTGCCCTCAAAGAGGCACGTGAAAAAGGATTTTTGACAAGGTAAACTGATTTTACACAATGAAAAAATGCTGTTATCGTTTTACGGTAACGGCATTTTTTTTGCTATTTTTGATTTTTTAACTATTTAATGCCATTAAAAACGGTTAAATGTCTTTACTTTTGAAGGCTATTCCGGATTAGATAAATTGAATTGACTTAAATGGTGATTAAAAAATACATAAAATTATTTTTACTGTTGTTACCGTTTTTCACCTCCGGATCGCTTTCCGGACAGGAGAAACCGGAAGAGTTAATACAGTTTTCGGGAGTAGTCCTGACTGCCGACAGTA
>JALSSR010000009.1 GCA_026984135.1 Bacteroidales bacterium | reverse complement strand
AGGAGGCGAATAGGTAAAATGGTGTAACGGTTGAATCGGTGAAATGGTATGGCAATTCCTGTAAGGTTTGTGAGAAAGCCTGTGCGAAAGATTAACCTTGCAGGATTGTGGGTCGAGATTGAATCTCCGGAAGTTTTCCGGATTAACAAATTCAATCCCCGCTTCACTACAAAGGCTCTCGGAGTTTCGCACGCGCATAGTAAAGATGGAAATATTACAAACGAAAACAAATTATTAAAATGAGAATACCGTTTCTTGAATATATGAAAGACAACCTGGTTCTGTTTGACGGAGCTATCGGTACGGAGATATACAACAGGGGAGTCTTTATCAATACCTGTTATGACGAACTGAACCTTACAAGGCCTAAACTTATTCGGGAGATTCACAGGTCGTATGTTGAAGCAGGTGCCGATGTGATAGAAACAAATACTTTCGGTGCAAACAGACTAAAGTTACAAAAGCATGGTTTGGAGGACAAAACCTATGAGATTAATCTTGCGGGAGCGAAATTGGCACGCGAAGTTGCCGGTGATGAAATATACGTTGCCGGTTCCATAGGCCCGCTTGACGAAAGGCTCGAACCTTGGGGCCCGTTGGCTGAAGCGGAAGCACGCGAGATATTCCTTGAGCAGGCAAAGGGATTGATTGACGGTGGTGTTGATTTGATAATCCTTGAAACATTTTCCGACCTTCACCTTATACAGCAGGCAATACTTGCACTTAAAGAAAAGTATGAAATCCCCGTTATTGCCCAAATGACAATCAATAATGAAGGTAATTCGCTTTTCGGAACACCTCCTGAGATGTTTGCAGCAAGGATGTCGCAGTGGGGTGCCGATGTTGTGGGTATTAATTGCAGTGTAGGTCCGAAACCAATGCTCGATGCACTTGAAAAAATGAACAAGGTTACGGGAGTACCTATGAGCATAATGCCCAATGCCGGAACTCCCCAAAATGTTGACGGAAGGAATATCTATCTTGCAACTGCCGATTATTTTGCCGAATATACAAAGCGTTTTATACAATCGGGAGCAAGGATAGTCGGAGGTTGCTGCGGGACAAACCCCTCTTTTATCAAAGAGATGCGAAAATCCATTCAGGCTATTCAGCCGAGAAAAATTGTAACCAAACCTGTTGAAGTCAAAATTGAAGAGTCATTCAAACCTGCGGTTCCCTCTTGCGAAAAGTCGGATTTTGCAGCTAAAATATGTGATAATGAATTTGTTACGTCGGTCGAGATTGTGCCGCCCAGGGGAATAGATCCGTCCGTTGCCATTGAACAGGCTGCCGCTTTAAAAGAGGCCGGAGTGGATGCTATAAACATACCCGACGGACCGCGTGCGCTGTCAAGAATGGGAGCAAGTTACCTGTCGTTGATGATACAGCAGCAGGCGGGAATAGAAGTCATTCAGCATTATGCTTGTCGCGACAGGAATCTTCTCGGAATGGTGGGTGATATGCTTGGTGCTTATGCCGCCGGAATTAAGAACCTGTTGATAATTACCGGAGACCCTCCGAAAATGGGTACATATCCCGATGCTACCGCCGTTTTTGATGTGGACTCAATAGGTTTGACCAATGTGGTAAATTATCTTAACAGAGGTCAAGACCTCGGAGGTAATCCTATGAAAAGTCAAACGGCTTTTTATATTGGTGTTGGTGTTAATCCGGGTGCCATTGACCTTGATTATGAAATTCGCAGGTTTGAGTGGAAAGTGAAAGCCGGTGCCGAGTTTGCCATTACTCAGCCTGTTTTTGATAACGACCTGTTTTACCGTTTCTTGAAAAGAATCGAGCATATAAAAATTCCGATCATCGCAGGCGTGTGGCCACTTGTAAGTGTTCGCAATGCCGAGTTTATGAACAATGAAGTTCCGGGGGCTTCCGTCCCAAAACATATTATGGATAGGATGTATGCAACAAAATCAAAGGAAGATGCACGTGATACGGGTCTTGAAATTGCCCGTGAGACTATTGCATTGCTGAAGCCGGATATTGCGGGAGTGCAGGTATCCATGCCCTTTGGTAATATGAAATACCCCCTCGAGATTCTCAAAGGGGTATTTAACTAAGAATTATGAAGAAAAAGAAGAATCTGTTGATACTCCGCCTTTTACATAAAAAGGTCGGAGATATCTATACTATCTAAATAAAGTTCGAGTATTTCGTCCGAATGCACTGCAATTATCTGATCTATCTCTTCTGATCCCGGCAGGTAATAAACTTCAACGTAGAAGCCGTAAACATTGTAAAGCTGGATGTTGTAAATTCCGTAGTTTCTCTCGGCAACATGTTGACCATTGTTCAGGATAACATAACATTTTAAATCTTCGGTCAAATTCTGAAAGTCAATAGATGTAATCACGGTCTTAAATTTTTGTTAATATTTTGTTTTATTTCTTACTTGATTAAAAAGATACTGACTATTGCAATTATTAAACTCACTACCTGAATGTAGAAAAAGGTTTTAGAAAAATTTTCTTCCGATTTTCTAAGTTCTGCCTTTTTGATTTCTTCGTTGCTCATTTTTTATTTCTATTCAATTTGTTATTACTAGTTCTTCAGTGATTCGCTCTTATTACAAAAGCGTACCAAAGTTGAATAATTGAAAAAAGTGGCTGAGAATCAATGATATAAAGAAATGCTATAAAACTAAATCAATATCCGAAAATAAGAGGGTATTTCATTTTCGTAGATTAATTGATAAATCGGGAAAGAGGTTCAAATCGGGAAAAGGAATTACTATTAAGAAACTCCCAACCTATTGAATTATAAAGTGAAAGACTTATTTCAACAGTATTGTTTGTTATTTATACGGGAGTGGAATAGGGTATGGTGTCCGGTTATGTATTGCTGTAGTGCCTATAAACAGGGATATTCCGAATGCGGATAGTTGAATTGTGGGTTTGGCTGTTTTGGAGTCCCGGTTTTATCCGAAAAAAAACCTCCGGTGGTGTTCCGGAGGCTTAATATTTTGCTGAAAAAATTATTTATAAAGGGGCCAGTCATCCGGATTCCAATTATTAAGATCAACATCTTTCCACTTCGGATGTCCGGTCTCTTTTAATTTGTCAATATTAGCTCTTAAGCCGGACATAAAAGCATTGAGTTCCGTTTTGTCTTCATCGGTCAGTTTTGACGTGTTGACAACCATTACGGTTTGAACACTATATGTCGGAACATCTTTCTCGAGCCATTTGTATGTCCCTTTATAAATGGTGTCGTTTTCATAATAATCAGCCCAGCCGTTGAAATTATCGAGTTCCATAAGGTCAAGACCTTTTACCATAGCTCTGGGGTCAATGTTTAATATGGAAATAGGTGCTGTTCCCACAATGAAAAAAGCATCAATCCTATCCATATAAAGTTCGTTCAGAGCATCGTCAATATGAATATTCCTTGATCTCCAATATACTTTCGATCTTATCTTTATATAATTTGCAGTCATATATGTTCCCTGGTCGGTAGTTCCAATGGCTACCATTTTTTCTTTCAAATCCTGAAGTTTGTTAATACCGGTATTTTTTCTGGTAACAACTTGAATTTGTTCGCTTGCAAGAGGGAAAACAACTTTCAGATCTTTGGTCTTCTTTGTATTGTCGCGATGGTCGAGAGCCGACATATAGTAAAGAACGTCCTCCTGGATCAAAGCAAGTTTGTAGGGGGATTTGGGGTCAACCAGTTGATCGAAATTATATCCGGCACCATTGGTGGATTTGTTTATTAAAGGTTTTAAAGTATCATTACCCAAAACATCGTTCATATCCTCAACAAATCTGTAATAGGATAATTGGTCAGGTCCGGATAGAACCGTTAATTGTGCAAATGTACTATAAGATACTGATAGTGAGAATAAAATAATCAGAATTGAGATTTTTGTTTTCATAATTAACTCGAATTTAATGTTGTTTTTAAAATCAAAATGCAAAAATAATAAAAAAATAAACCGAATCTAATATTTTAATAGTTTTGCCAATATTCAAAGTGATTTAATATGACGGTAAATCCGGCTAACCTTACATTGATAGATGCAATTTTAAAAAGGTATACATTTTTTACCTTATTATTGTTGTTTTCATTTACACGTTGCGGCAATCCTGAAGCAGGGCGAACTTCAAAGGCAACTTTTGTCGGGAGAGAGAGTTGTATTGAATGTCATCAAAAAGAATATGATTCGTGGAAAGGTTCCGACCACGATATGGCAATGGATACGGCCACGGAAGAGACCGTTCTCGGGGATTTCAACAATGCGGAATTTGAACGCAACGGCTTTGTCAGCAGGATGTACAAAAAAGACGGAAAGTTTTATGTTCATACACGAGGTCCCGGAGGTAAGCCCGGAGATTTTCAAATTGCCTATACTTTCGGCTACAAGCCGCTGCAACAATACCTTGTGCCGTTTGAGGACGGAAGGCTGCAGTGTTTACAGATAACCTGGGATACGGAGAAAAAACGGTGGTATCACCTTTCAGATTCCATCCATAACGGTGAGGTAATAAAGCCTGACGACTGGCTCTATTGGACTAACAACGGCCAGAACTGGAACGGTATGTGTGCCGAATGTCATTCCACTAATCTCAGAAAGAATTATAATCCCGGGACTCATATTTATCACACAATCTGGTCGGAAATTGATGTCAGTTGTGAAGCTTGCCATGGCCCTGCTTCCGAACATCTTAAATGGGCTGAACTTCCGGAAGAGAAACGTCCTGAAGATAATAATTACGGACTTGTTGTCAGGACAGGTAAAATATCTCCCGACCAACTGATAGGACAGTGTGCCTATTGCCATTCCCGCAGGACTTCGTTCGGTGATTTTGTCCATCCGCGCAAGGATGTTTTCGATATAATAAGCCCCCAGCTTCCCGTTGAACCTTATTATCATGTTGACGGACAAATACTTGAGGAGGATTATGTCTATTCATCTTTCACGCAAAGCAAGATGTATATGAATCACGTTAAATGTACCGATTGTCACGATGTTCATAGCCTTAAGGTTAAGTATAACGGAGAAAACAAACTGTGTGAGCAGTGTCATGTTAAGGATAATTACGACACCTACAAACATCATTTTCATAAATATCCCGGGGAGGAGGGTAAGCCTATTGTCCTGAATAAAGGTGAGAGAGTTATTGATGTGGGAGAAGGCTCCAAATGTATTAACTGTCATATGCCGGGAGGATATTATATGGGTGTTGATTTCAGACGTGACCATAGTATGCGTATTCCGCGGCCCGACCTGACTGTGGAGCTTGGAACCCCAAATGCTTGCAACAGCCAGTGTCACACTGATAAGTCGGCGAAGTGGGCTGCGGGATTTACCGAAAAATGGTACGGAATGAAAAAACGTCCGCAATTTGGCGAAGCATTTGCGAAAGCAATCAACGGAGATGTCTCTTCCGTTAAGGAACTTTCCGGTATTGCCGTTGATAAACTCAATCCTCCTATTGTCAGAGCCGCTGCCACAATGTATCTCGGACAGTATCCGACGAGGGAATCTTTTGACGTGATAATAAAAATGTTGAATGATACCAGCCCTATGGTCAGAAATGAAGCCGTAAAATCTTTTCCGCAAATAGCCTGGAAAGATTATGTGAATTACCTGGTACCTTTTCTTAAAGATTCCACGCTGATGGTACGATTGAGTGCTGTTTCGGTACTCTCGGCTGTACCGCCCGAGTTTGTTGATTCCGCTATGAAGAAAAACCTTGACAAAGGTGTTAAAGAGTATATTGAGGTGATGAATTACAGTGCCGACTTTGCCGCAAGCAGACATAACCTCGGGAATCTTTACTCCAACCTCGGAGA
>JALSSR010000008.1 GCA_026984135.1 Bacteroidales bacterium | reverse complement strand
GAATTAAAATTGAAAAAAAATGAAAAAAATAATAGTATTAAGTGTTTTTATAATGAGTGCGGTAATAATATTTTTTGCCTGCACCAAAGAGAATAATGAAGCGGCGATACAAAATTCGCCGGCACAAACAAATCTTACACAGAACGATTTGAAAATAAACAATTTAATAAAGACCTTCAAAGACAAAATAGCATACTACAAAGCAAATCCCGATCTTAAAGACGGTGAAACCGTTCCGGCCGATTCGGCTTTGTGGTATCTCGAGGCTACCATAAACTACAGCCACGCTTTTCCCAATGAATATTACGACGGATTTGAGATTGATACATCATACATTACCGTACCTGTAAACAGCGACGGAACAGTTGATATGTCAGTTTTGACCCAGAAATACGAAGAAATGAAAAGCAATGTGGCAGCGGATTACCATAATTCGCAGTTTACGGAAAAGGGATTGAGTTTTGTTGATCTGTCTGAAGTATCCGGCAGCGATAACACTTTAACTCTCGAAGTTAAAACAGCCACGGGAGAAAAAAATAATGAGCCGCCGCCACCAACACCTGTTGACGGTCCTTTTAGTCTTGGAGATAATTGGTGGTACGGTGAAGATGCAGGCAAATGTGACGAAGCGGCAGGCGAAGGTAAAGACGCAGCAAAAAGATTATGGGAAGAAGCTCAAGCCACTATTCCCGACCCAAACGGCAATTATACATTTATAGGCCCTTTTATTTATAAAGAAATTGAAGGTGGTAATGACGAATTTTTATATCCGAATGATCCTCAACCTAATGATAATCATCTTGATTATTATCTTTTTTACGCCAGTACGGAATACGGTCCTTGTGGTGACGACACACTATGTCTTGAATATCCCGAGATGAACACATACTGGAACCGTTTGAAGTATCTAATGTACCACTTTTATCTCGACCAGGCGGGATGGGAAAATTATGATATTATGTGTATATTTTCCTTTGATGATGATAGTTATCCATATGAAAGCAACAATATTACATATACTAAGTATTTTCATTACGGTACTTTGAAGTTCGGCATAAAGATTTATTATTCATCCGGAGACGGACCTGAAGAATTATAAAAATTGTTTTCCGGCAGGTGTACTGTCCTGCCGGAAAAAATTTCAATCCTATGAAAACATTTGTATTATTAATACTATTTATAAGTCAAGCAACTTTTTCTATTTCTCAGAATTCATTTGAATTTACAATTTCAAATGATTACTTTGAGATACCTAAATATAGTAATGAAGTTAGTAGTGGGGAATTTATAACACTAGGTGCCAGGACAAATTCAGAAACGGAACCTTCCAAATCAATAATAATATCATATACGGATATTGAGGATACTACTATCAGAATCATTTCCAAGCCGGATACAAATCTCTCTTTTTCCAATCTGATTGTTAAAGAAAACGGAGATTATTTGTTGATAGGCGGATTAAGCCCCTACAATTCAGATACCGCTTTTTTATACTTAACAGAAACAACACCCGATTTTCAGATTATTTGGGAATCTTATTATCAAGCTCCGACACCTTACGTCTGGTTTGAAATTCTTGATTACATAGTTGATAACGATAATAACATCGTACTCAGTGGTAACGTTTATTATCCAAATAATGGTGCATATTATACTTATCTCTTTATGGCTAAATTTAATATGCAAGGGGAAATGCTTTCCCTTAATATTCCAGAACCTTTTACAAGGGGAGGTTGTTCATTACTTGAAACACCTGATAGTAACGGCTACTATTTAATAGGTTGGCTGGCAGGCGATAATTCTACAGCTTACGATTGGATTAAATTTGATAAGAATTTGAATATTACCGGAAGCGGTCTTTTTAACTGGCAATCTGTAGTCGGTTATTGTGATGCGGTTTTTCTCGGAAACGGTAATCTTCTTGTGGCATCAACATTTTTTAGCGAATTCAGACTGGTGATTTTCGACAGCACTTTTACTTATGTTAAGGATACTGTTTTTTCAGGAGGAGGTGATTATAAACCTTTTCATTATACGGCTATAGGGTATATCTCGGATAATCTGATATGGATAGGTGCGGATTATGATGATTGGCCGTTCTCTTCTGGCGCATCAGACTACTACATATATTTATATGATTTGGATTTGAACTGTAAAGGAATGAAAATTTATGGCGGTGATACCCGCTATATGATGCTTCATTTATTACCTACATCGGATAACGGATGTATTATGACGGGTGCTGCAAGAGAAAAGGAAGGATCCGATTCCTTTGATATTTATATAAATAAAATTACTTTGGATGAAGTTTATACAAGTGCAGAGGAAACACCGTTTGAATACGACAGGGACGTATCGGTTTATCCCAATCCGTTCAATAACTATATTAATTTTGAAACAATGAGAAACAATTTGAGGATATCGCTTTACGACAACAGCGGAAAACCCATAACGGAAAATAAGGCACTTACAATACCCTTTTCTCAACTTCAAACCGGCAATCTTAAACCCGGATTCTATTTTTATACAATAAACGATAACGGCCGTATTATACAAAGCGGCAAACTAATTAGAAAATAGATTAATTAATTTAAAAACAGATAAAAATGAAAAGATATATAAGTATTTTTATTTCGGCTATTTTTGTAAATATTACAATTTTGTTAAATGCACAAAATTGTGTTCAGTGTAACGGCACAAGTGTATCCGGAGAAACTGCCAGTGCCATTGGAATAAACACTTCTGCATCCGCTAAGGCCTCATTCGCGGGTGGAATGGACAGCGAAGCAATCGGGAAGTATTCATTTGCTTTCGGAGATTCGGCAAAAGCCTGGAGCAGAAATGCCATTGCCCTTGGTAAACAAGTATCGGTTTTCGGTGCATATTCATTTGGAGTAGGCGAAAATGTAAAAACAAATTCAACATCATCAATGGTAATTGGTATTGGGTTTGACGATTATAATCCGTTAATCAATACCGAAAGCAAATCATTAATGATAGGATTCAATTCCAATAAACCTACGTTTTTTATAGGCACCTCGACTGGTTTGAATACCACCGGCAAAATAGGCATCGGCGATGTAACCGACCCGCAGGCGAAGCTGCACATCAAAGCCGACAACAACGAGGACGCCGACCTGCTGCTTGAGCCGGGAAGCTCAATGAACTATGCAAGAGTAAAATTCGGTACAGCCGGAAACAGAATTGATGCAAGAGGCAGTCAGGATTTGAACTTCCACACAGCTTCCGATTTCGTCTTTTGGGATGCCAATGTGGGTATCGGAACCTATAATCCTTCCTCAAAACTTGATGTATCCGGCAAGACCACCACCGCTCAACTGCAAGTAACACAGGGTGCTGCCGCAAACAAAATCCTTCAATCCGACGCCGACGGCAATGCAAGCTGGGTTGACCCGATAACCGTCGGTGTTGACGACGGCGACTGGGATATGAACGGAAACAATGTGTACAGATTAAACGGTAATGTGGGGATAGGAACTTCCACGCCAGACAGCAGATTTTCTATTATTGACAATAGCGGAGATATTGACGAAATTTTTCTGAAAATATCCAATGAGGGCGTATTCGGAGGAGGAACCACTGTGATTGGAAAAGTTGAGGGTAACGGTCCCGTTATTTTCCAACAAGCGGGAAGCGTTAATTTTTCCAATGGCGGTCCAAAACTATCTTTCATTCAAAAATCAAATAACGGTAACGAGGGTTTTGTAATAGACACATATACCACTACTCAGGGAGAAGTTGATTATGTTGATGTTTCCACACCCAACAGTTCCCTTTATTTTCGCTCGTACAACGATATGATTTTCCGCACCGGAGAAACAAAAGACGAAAGAATGAGGATAAAAAACAGCGGTGAAGTGGGAATAGGCAGCTCACCAACTACAGGCTACAAACTGACCGTAGGCGGAAAAACAAAACTGAAAGATGTTGAGATAAACGGAAATATGGACATCAAAGATCTCGTTGTAGATCATTTAACCGTTACAAAAAAAATAGATGCTGCGGAAATAGAGGTTAAAGAGATAGCCGAATGGAAAGACGGCGTTTTCAAACCGGAATACAACCTTCGCTCCTTGCGGGAAATAGAACAATACATCAAACAACACGGCCACCTGCCCGAAATACCGTCGGAAGCGGAAGTTATGCAAAACGGTATCAACCTCGCCCGAATGAATGCACTACTGCTGCAAAAAGTGGAAGAGTTGACGCTCTATGTCATTGAATTGGAAAAGAAAATTGATAAACTGAAAAATAAAAATACAAAATAATAGTCAAAATGAACAAAAAAAATACAAAATATTTATTAGTGTTATTTATATTCTTATTTACTAACAATTATATATTTTCCAAGGGTAAGGATAAATTTGCAGGAAAGTTAGGACTTGGAATGAATATATCTCCATTCTATGCAGGTTGTTTTTGTCCGGCAATTTCACCAACTTTTTCATATAAGTTATATTCCGGCAAAAAAGGTGAATGGACAACAAATTTAAATTTTGATTTTATATTTTTTTCTTCTCCGAAAATTAATCCTCAATTGTCATTTGAAAGACACTTTGGCAAAAGAAAAGTTATGTTTATAGCAGGAATTGGTGCTCTTTCTTATTTTAGGTCCGGCGTAATTTTATCAATCAATTTGGGCTTAGGTTATAATTTATCTGAAAAAATCAGAATAGGTGCTAGATTTAAACGTTATCTACTTTCTTTTAAAGAAGGTACAGGTTGGCTTTGGGGTTATCCTATTTACACTTTGGAAACATCATTTTGTTATTATTTTTAACATTATTTTCCTTTACTAATTATTAATTTCAACAAATTCGATATAATAATTTAAAAAGATAATTATTCCAGCCTTTATAAAGGTTATGTCATATATTTTGTTATGAGATATGGAAGACAAATTGACAATTATTAAATTGTTAAGCGAAAACCATTTTATTATCATTAAATTTATAAATCAAAAATTAAAATAAGCTATTATGAAAACAAAAGTTATTATTTTATTATTATTCTTATTGCTATATAGCAACAATATTTTATTCTCTCAACAATATTTAGGTGATTGCACAATTTCTCACAGTGCTTATATCCCTTGGAATTTTTCAAATAAATGGAAATCGGAAACAAAGAAAAAAAATACTCTATACAGGAATGTTGAGTTTAATTTTAAATTTGACCAAAATTGCAAATATGAATTGGAAGATGCTTGTGGGGCATCTGAACAAACAAGGAAGCAAAAGGTAATGAAATTATGCACTAATCAAAATTCTCAAAGTTTGAACAGTTTAAGAATAGGTTGGTTTTATGATCCGGATAAAGAGAAATTTTATTTGGCTTTTTATTCACATATAAACCATACCGCAGGTAAAGATGCTCTTTATGTAAATGAAGGTAAAGTAGGAAGGGAATACCAGGTCTTTGACAAAACCGTTGATGCAGATCAATGGGTTCATATTAAAATGGCTATGGCAAAAAAAGGTATGTATATGAGTATGGATGATGAAGCTATTTTAGTATCCCGTAATATATCTTCCTGGTCACAGGATGGAGAAACATCATTTTTGAGAGCAAATTCATATTTCGAATATGAAAAAGATATGGAATTACTTCCTTGCATTCCAACCGGACCTCCACATAATATGGACTTTTATATCAAAGAGGCCATAATGGATAATCCTGATTTCCCTTGGAATGATAAATATAGTGAATGTGCAATGGTAGAAAATCTAAGGATTATGGACAGCTATTTTGAATTTAGTTATCAAGGGCCATATAATTTTATTACAACGAAGAGTA
>JALSSR010000007.1 GCA_026984135.1 Bacteroidales bacterium | reverse complement strand
ATGAAAGATTTGTCGAAAAATAAAACCTCTGAAGTAAAGCTAACATTTTTGTGGTTTTTGTGTTTTCGTGGTAAAATAAAAACACGAAAACACAAATGACACTAAATCCCACAAAAGGGAATTCATTGTTGATTTCTTGACAATCCGTTTATTGATACGTCATTATCCCTCTTCAATACTCCATTCAACTCCCTCTTTCGTATCTTTAATTACGATTCCGATGTTTTTCAGCTCATCTCTTATTTTATCGGAAGTTGCCCAATCTTTGTCGGCGCGTGCCTGCCTGCGGATTTCCAGAATAGTGGTCATCAGTTCATCAAGAAGTTGATTTTTATCCGATGTTCCTTCGTCTTTAAGTCCGAGAATATCAAATACGAACTCGTTAAAGGTTTTCTTCAGCAGTTCGAGGTTTTCTGCCGTTAATGTCTCTTTTTTATCATAAACCGAATTGATGATTCTGACGCCGTCGAACAGATTGGAAATTAATATGGGGGTGTTAAAATCGTCATTCATAGCTTCATAGCACTTATCCGTAAATTCCCGAATATTGAGATCCGATTTTGAGGAAGGAGTGAGTTTTTCGAGTCGCGACATTGCTGCAAACAGTTTTTTCATTCCCTTTTCGGCAGCCTGCAAAGCTTCATTTGAGAAATCAACGGTGCTTCTGTAGTGAGCCTGCAGAATGAAAAACCTGATTGTCATCGGACTGTATGGTTGATCCAGCAATTTATGGTCACCTTTAAAGAAATTTTCCAGCGACACGGCATTGCCGAGGGACTTACCCATTTTTTGTCCGTTGAGGGTGATCATATTATTATGCATCCAATATTTTACGGGTTCTTTTCCGTTGGCTGCCACAGCCTGTGCAATTTCGGATTCGTGGTGAGGGAAAAGCAAGTCCATACCACCGCCATGAATATCAAAGCTGTCACCAAGATATTTTGTCCCCATAGCAGAGCATTCGAGGTGCCAGCCGGGGAATCCGTCGCTCCAGGGTGAAGGCCAGCGCATAATATGCTCGGGTTGGGCTTTTTTCCATAGGGCAAAGTCGGCTGTATTGTTTTTTTCTTCCTGTCCTTCAAGCTCACGCGTCGTAGTCAGCATATCTTCTAATTTTCTTCCCGACAATACTCCGTAATTATGATGCTCGTTGTATTTGGCGACGTCAAAATAAAGAGAGCCGTTCCTCTCGTATGCAAATCCGTTTTCAAGTATCTTTTTTGCCATTTCGATTTGCTCGATAATGTGTCCCGAAGCGTGAGGTTCAATGCTTGGACGCAGCACATTGAGGCTGTCCATATTTTCGTGGTAGCGGTTTGTATAATACTGTGCCACTTCCATGGGTTCAAGCTGTTCAAGCCTCGCTTTTTTTGCTATTTTATCTTCACCGGCATCGGCATCATTTTCAAGATGACCCACATCGGTAATGTTTCTGACATAACGGACTTTGTAACCCAGGTGTTTTAAATATCTGAAAACAATGTCAAAAGTTATGGCAGGTCTGGCGTGTCCGAGATGTGCATCACCGTAAACGGTAGGCCCGCAGACATACATTCCTACGTGGGGCGGATTGGCAGGTTCAAAAACCTCTTTCTTTCTGGTCAGCGAATTGTAAAGATACAGCTTGTTCTCCATCGGATTAAAATTTTAAGACGGCAAAATTACGAAAGATTTATTCCTGTTCCATATAAAAAAATTATGATTAAAAATATTTGTTAAAAAACTTGATTTCAGTAAATTAATTGAATTTTGTGATTGCCTGCCCAAATCACACATTGGTAAGATATTGAGAAGAAAACTTGCGGAAAATGAAAAATCCGCTCAAAGTAGTCAGCAGGCTGTCAAAGAACCTCTTTAGACCGCACTAAAAAATATTATCCCCGGAAATATTCAATCCGGGGATAATTTTACAATTTATTTCAAAACTCCCAGCTCTTTACCAACCTTTGTAAAGGCGGTAATAGCTTTATCAAGATGCTCGGTTTCGTGAGCGGCAGAAAGCTGAACACGGATACGTGCAAGCCCTTTTGGAACAACGGGATAATAGAATCCTATAACATAAATTCCCTCATCAAGAAGCTTGGCAGCCATATCCTGTGAAAGTTTTGCATCATAGAGCATAACGGCACAAATAGCTGATTTGGAAGGCTTAATGTCAAATCCCACATTTTTCATTTTCTCCATAAAGTAATCGGTATTGGCATGGAGTTTATCCTGCAATTCGGTAGTCTCCTTCATCATATTAAACATCTCTATTCCGGCACCTACTGCTGCGGGTATAAGCGAGTTGGAGAAGAGGTAAGGCCTTGATTTCTGACGCAGCATTTCGATTATCTCTTTACGTCCGGTAGTGAATCCGCCGATGCCGCCTCCGAATGATTTTCCGAGTGTACCTGTAATGATGTCAACTTCACCGCGGATATCGAACAGTTCGGTAACTCCGCGACCTGTTTTTCCTACAACTCCTGCCGAGTGACATTCGTCAACCATAATCATTGCATCATATTTTTTGGCAAGTTCATTGATTTTGTCCATCGGAGCAACATTTCCGTCCATTGAAAAAACGCCGTCTGTTACAATGATTTTAAAACGTGCGGTCTCGGAAGCTTTCTTCAGTTGAACTTCAAGGTCTTCCATATCGGCGTTTTGATAACGGAAACGTTGAGCTTTACAAAGTCTGACACCGTCAATGATGGAAGCATGATTCAGAGAGTCGGAGATGATGGCATCTTCGGCAGTCAGGATAGGTTCGAAAACACCGCCGTTTGCATCAAAAGCGGCAGCATAGAGGATTGTGTCTTCGGTTCCGAAGAACTCGGCGATCTTTTGTTCCAGTTCCTTGTGAATATCCTGAGTTCCGCAAATAAATCTTACGGATGACATTCCGAAACCGTGACTGTCGAGGGTTCTTTTTGCCGCCTCAACAAGTCTTGGATGGTTGGAAAGCCCGAGGTAGTTGTTTGCACAGAAGTTCAAAACCTTCTGTCCCGTATTCAGTTCTATTTCAGCTCCCTGTGGAGATGTGATGATCCTTTCATCTTTAAATAAACCGGCTTCTTTGATGTTTGCCAGTTCCGTTGCAAGATGTTCTTTTATTTTTCCGTACATTTTTGTATGTTTTAAATTGATAAATGCTATTTATTAAAAGCGGCAAATATATTTTAATTTGTATTAATATCGAATTTAAATTAAAAAAGTAAAATTTTTCTACAAACCTACTAATTAAATTTGTCAGTTTGCAAAAATATCTATTTTTGCCACAAAATTGTTAATTAAATAACACTAAATTAAAAAAAAATGAAAAATATACTGATTATCGGTTCTGTCGGACAAATAGGTTCGGAGCTGACAATGGAATTGAGAAAAAGATACGGTAATGATCACGTTGTTGCCGGATTTCGTAAGACACAACCTTCGGAAGAGCTTGCCAACTCGGGACCTCTGGAGAGGGTGGATGCAACGGATGTTGAAAGACTTAACGAAGTTGTGAAGAAATATAACATTGATACGATTTACAATCTTGCCGCATTATTGTCGGCTGTGGCAGAAGAAAAACCGCAGGCAGCTTGGAATGTGGGTGTAAACGGAGTATTCAACGTGCTTGAAGTTGCACGCGAACATAATTGTGCCGTGTTCTTTCCAAGTTCAATAGGAGCTTTCGGGCCGACAACCCCTTTGGATAACACGCCTCAGGATACGATTCAGCGCCCTAATACTATGTATGGCGTGACAAAAGTTACGGGTGAACTGTTGAGCGACTATTATCACAAACGTTTTGGCGTTGATACAAGAGGGTTGCGTTATCCCGGAATTATCTCCAATGTTACCCTCCCCGGTGGCGGAACAACGGATTATGCGGTTGAGATTTTTTATGAAGCTATCAGGAATAAAAAATATACCTGTCCTCTGCCTGCAGGTACTTTCCTCGATATGATGTATATGCCCGATGCTTTGGATGCTGCCATTGACTTGATGGAAGCCGATCCTTCAAAACTGAAACACCGTAATGCCTTTAATGTTACCGCTATGAGTTTTGACCCTGAAATCATTTCGGCAGAGATTAAAAAGCATATTCCCGGATTTGTTATGGATTATGATCCTGATCCGGTTAAAAAAGCCATTGCCGACACCTGGCCAAACAAGATGGACGACTCTTGTGCGCGTGAGGAATGGGGGTGGAATCCAAAATATGAACTCGAGGAAATGACTAAGGATATGCTGGAAAAGATCAGCATAAAACTGGGAATAGAATATTAGAGGTTTTTTTATGCTAATGCTGAACAGAGCCCCAAACTGTTCAGCATTAGTATAATGTGAAATAGTTGGATTTTGTGATTATGGAAAATATTTGTAAATATCTTTTTCATCATCGCTATTCATAAACTGATATAGGGAATAATTTTCCAAAACCTCTTCAATTTTTTCAAAGGTTTCAATACTTAATTGTACGGCAAGTTTTCTGTTGTTATCATCAACTATATATTGTTTGTTAATTTGCATTTTTAAATATTTGATTTTATCTTCTTTGCAAAGATAGAAATAATTATGAAATAAAAAAACCCGCTGAATTTTCAGCGGGTTTTTTGTTTCTTTGGAATCAATGTTACCTTCTGTTCCCTAAGAATCTTAACAGAAACAGGAACAGGTTGATAAAGTCGAGGTACAATCGCATTGCACCCATAATTGTCAGTTTTTTGGTTGTTTCGTGTCCATATTCCACGCCCGCTCCTATTCGTTTCAGAGTTTGGACATCATACGCTGTAAGCCCGGTAAAAATAAGCACACCGAGGAAACTTATAATATAGTCGAAAGTTTCGCTGTGCATAAACATATTAACGATACTTGCAATGATAATTCCTATCAGTCCCATCATCATAATGGACCCGAATTTCGTCAGGTCGGTTTTGGTGGTATAACCCACAACTGCCATAACACCGAACATCCCCGCCGTAACCACAAAGGTTTGGAATATGGATGCCGAAGTGTAAGCAATGAAAATGAAACTCAAACTCATTCCCATCAAAACCGAAAAGGCTCCGAAAAGCAACGTAAGCGTTCCGGATGAAAACTTTTGAAATCCTGCCGACATTGCAAGCACAAACCCGAGAGGTGACAACATGACAACCCAGCCGAGTATTGTCATACCTCCCTGAGGATTATACAGCGACATTATTAACGATGGTGTTGCCGCAAAATAGTAGGCAACAAAAGCCGTGATAGCCAAAGCTATAGCCATCCAAGAAAACACACCGGCTACAAAGGTGCGGGACATTGAACCCGAATCAACTTCTGCACGTGTTCCTCCTAAAATACTGTTATTTGTCATCATATCTTTTCCGTTTTAAAATTTGAAAAATGATATAATCAAATATAGTGCCCAAACGCTTTATATCTGTTTCTTATTTTTGAAATTTGAACTTTGGCTAAGATGAGCGGAACAAATATCATTTTTTTTCGTAGAAAACCTTTAATGAGAATTCATTTTATAAAATATTGAATATGAAAGGAATAGTATTGCTGATAGGTTTTCTTCTCTCCTTAACAGGTAACATGTCGGCTCAGGATATAAAAAGTAATGACACAACGGACGATAACAGCCGCATTGCAATAAAGCTTTATAACGAAAGTCTGAAGCAGTGCGAGGACGGACATTATAATGAAGCCCTTTCGATGGTAAACAAGGCTATATCGTTCAATCCCGAACTTACACAAGCTGTTTATAACCGTGGATATATCTTCCTGAAACTTAACAGACCCGACAGGGCAATAAACGATTTTAATGCTGTAATAGCAAAAGATAAGAAAGCTAAAGCATATGTTGGTCGCGGAACCGCTTATTTTATGAAGAAAGATTATACAAAGGCAAATGATGATTTCTCTTCGGCAATTGCTTTGGACCAAACCTATGCGGAAGCATATTATAGGAGGGCAAACACATTGATAGAGCAGGGAGATGAACAGGGTGCTCTAAAGGATTTTGATAAATCCATATCTTTGAGAAAGGATTTTGCTCCTGCATATAACGACAGAGGATTATTGAAGTTGAATCAAGGTGATTTTACCGGTGCTTTATCGGATTTTATCAGTTCCACAACCCTTGACCCTTCATTGGTTTATGCTTTTAACAATCTTGGAAAAGTACACGAAGTTATGGATGATAAAGAATCGGCTCTGGATGATTATACTGCTGCAATAAAAGTAAATCCGAAATTTTCAGATGCCCTTAATAACAGAGGAAGATTAAAATTTGAGACGGGTGATTTTGAGGGTGCAGTTAAGGATTATACAAGAGCAATCGGTATTAACGCATCCTTCAAATATGCATACAATAACCGGGGCAATGCAAAATATATGCTGGGTGATTTTCAGGGAGCTATTGAGGATTTTTCAGCAGCAATCAGTATTGATCCCGAGTATGGTACCGCTTATCTTAACAGGGGAAATACGAAAGAGATGAGAAGAGATGAAGCCGGTGCCTGCAGAGACTGGAGCAAGGCAGCTTCTCTTGGGGTTGCTTCAGCTGAAAACTATGTAACAAATCAATGTGATAAATAATATCTAAAGCTTTAGAGAATGTCAAAAAGTATATTTTATATAAGTTTCATATTTTTGCTGCTGACGGAAATAGAAAGTGTTTCGGGTCAGAGTGTAGGCTTTACAAAGTACAATTTCCCTAATAACAGGCAGGAACTCAGTAATGCATTATCTCAAATAAATCAGGGAGATAAGTACTATAAAACAGGCCCCGGAATGTATCACCTTGCCATTGACAGCTATATGAAAGCTTATAAGTTCAATCCGGATAATGCATTGCTAAACTACAAGATCGGAAGATGCTATCTTTATGATAATGACAAAACAAATGCTATAAAATATCTTGAGAAAGCCTATGATCTTGACCCTCGCATTAGTCTGGATATGGAGTATAATGATATTAATTACCTTCTGGCAAAAGCGTATCATCTGGATTATCAATTTGATAAAGCTATCGAAAAATATAAGGAACACAAAAATGCACTAACTCCCGAACAACTTGCAAAAGAGGAAAAGTCAATTAATAAAAAAATTCAGGAGTGTATGACTGCCAAGGAGTTGGTTGCCCATCCAAAAAGGGTTTTTATTGATAATATGGGTGAGGTTGTCAATTCGGCATACCCCGAATACCGGCCACTTGTGGTGCCGGAAGAGGATATGATTATGTTTACATCGGCAAGAGAGAACACTACCGGCGGCAGAAGGGATGATGATTCCTTCTATTTTGAGGATGTTTACGCAACATACTATGAAGATGGCAGATGGTCGGTTCCGGAAAACGATTTCGGCATAAACGGACCTAATCATGAGGCTACGGCAGGAATATCTTCCGATGGCTCCATTATATATATTTACAGATCGGCAGGAGGTAACGTTCTATATGAAAGCAGACTTGAAAATGATGCCTACGGAATGCCTCATAAGCTTCCCGGAATTATCAATGACGGATTGAAGCAGACATCGGCAGCTCTTTCTTATGATAAAAGAACGCTCTATTTTACTACTATGCGTGACGACGGCTATGGAGGAATGGATATCTATTACAGTAAAAAAGACTCAAAGGATAAATGGACGGAACCTGTGAATATCGGTGCAACGATAAATACACCGTACGACGAAGAAGGGGTATTTATTACTACGGATGGCAATACCCTGTATTTCAGCTCGAAAGGGCATAATACAATGGGAGGATTCGATATTTTTAAATCGGAAAAAGTTGACGGAGAATGGACTAATCCGGTTAATTTGGGATATCCTGTAAACACTCCCGATAACGATGTCTTTTTTACAATGGCTGCCAATGGACAACGGGGTTATTACTCTTCAAAGAAAAAGGACGGTTTGGGTGATCAGGATCTCTATATGATAACTTTCCTCGGCGAAGTAAAACCTTTGGTTAATGATATAAACGGGCCTTCGTCGGCACTAAACGAAAATCCGGTAGTGGCTGTTTCTCCTGAAAAGAAAATAGAAATGAACATCATTTTTACGGGTTTGATTCTTGATGAAGAAACTTTAAGTCCTTTGCAGGCAACTATTGAAATTACCGATAATGCCAAAAATGAATTGATAGCAAGTTTTGAGTCCAATGAGAAAACAGGGCAATATTTGTTGTCATTAAAACCGGGAATCAACTATGGAATAACAGTAACGAAAAAGGGCTATCTGTTCCATTCCGAAAATTTTGATATTCCTAAAAATGCAGCGTCGCGTAAGGTGAGAAAGGATATTTTACTGAGTAAGGTCTCGGTCGGCTCAAAGATAGTACTGAACAATATTTTCTTCGATTTCAACAAGGCTACCCTCAGACCCGAATCTGTTTCGGAACTTAACAGAGTTGTCAAAATGATGAATGATATGCCCACATTGCGAATTGAGATATCAGGCCATACCGATAACGTAGGCTCAAGGTCATATAACAAAAGACTGTCGGAGAAGAGAGCTAAAGCTGTCGTTGATTATCTTGTTGATAAAGGAATTGACAAAAGCAGACTTGCTTTTGCAGGATACGGTTTTGCACAGCCGATAGCTTCCAACGACACTCCCCTGGGAAGACAAAAAAACAGGAGGACGGAATTTAAGGTACTTGAGAAATAAAAAATCCCTTCCCGCACGGGGAAGGGACAATTTCCAAATACATCTGATAATCGTTATTTGGAAGAGTTGTTATTTTATCATTTCAAGCCATTTTTCTATTCTGGCTTCAGTAAGTTCGTCTTCATTATCCTCGTCAAGGGCAAGGCCGAAAAACATTCCGTCTTTTACTCCTTCCGAATCGGTGTAATGATAACCATCATCAGGCCATTCACCTATAAGTTTTACACCTCTTTTATCAAATTCCTCTTTGAAAATGCCAAGTCCGTCAACGAAATGGTTGGGATACAAAACCTGGTCGCCAAGTCCGAAAGCGGCAACGGTTTTATTGGTTAAATCCACCTCATCAAGCAATTTGAAGAAATCGTGCCATTTGTTTGAGTCATCGGCATCTTCCCAAACATGCGAACCGACAGTGGAACCGCCTACGATCCAGTTATCGTACTTTGCAAGAATATCTTTGTCAACGCTATCTATTGAATAGATATCCAGTTCGCCATTAAATTTATTTTTAAAAATAGCCGTAACTCCCTCAACATTACCGCCTTTTGGCCAATATAATAAAACCGTCTTTTTCATTTTCAGAATTTAAATAAGTTATTGTCAGTGCGCAAAAATACAATTTTTCCCTGAAATGATAAAAAAAGTTTTTAACTGATATTTGTTGATAGTGATGACAGAATCATTAATTATTTGTATATTTGCCGTTATTATCAAAATTGAAAGAAGAATATTTATTAAATCAAAAACAATAAAATAAAAAGTCAATGAATCTGATAAAAAGAGGTATCCTGTTTTTATTGGTGACAGGAGGTTTTAATTCGGTATATTCACAAAACCCAATTGAAAATGTTTTCAACGATACAATACACGAGAAGTCGGGAATAACATCGGTACCAAACAGTGTTCTCGGAATAATGCCGTTTCGATATACAGGCGAAGCTATGTTAACGGCACCGAACACTTATTTCTTAAAAGGCAGAGACTATCAAGTGGATGGGATAAAAGCGGAAGGTAATTATATGTTCATTGACGGGATGCAAATTTTGAATGGCAAAAGATTCTTATACCATTCCATTCAAAAACTAAATTACTATCGTACAAACCAGCCGATAAATATTGGAAATATTCCCGGTACGGCAGTGGAGATAACAACCCGGAGTTTTAATGACAGATTACATATCGAAGGTGATGTGCTGACTGATGTTGAAAAGTATTATAACAATCAACTTTATGAAGTGTTAATAGGTGGTCCGGTTAGTTTCAGAAAAAAAAGTGAAAGAAAATGGAAAAAGCATCCAACTTTTCTTATTAGCGGGAGTTTTGAAGGTACAAATGATTATTCTCCAAGTAGTGAGCAGAAGTTTGTCACAACTCAACAATACCGGCAATATATTGCCAATAAGCCTCTTACACCTGATAATTCGGGAAGCGGAACATTCTTAACCTCCGAATTTGCTATGCCCGGCGATTTCCAAACCGTTAATATTCATCAAAATGCAGGCCGTAAGTCACAAAATATTTTTGCAAAATTTGAAATACCTGTGCGTAGCAATATGAACCTCTCCGTTGGTTCATATTTTAGCAACGATTACGGAAATGAGTTTAATTTTAAAAATTCATTATTCAATTCCGAAAATAATCTTTATTCCGTTTACAGAAGTTTCGATAACTACATTAGTTTTACGCATTCTTTTATCAATAATGATAAACTAAAGGCAAACTATAAAATATTTTTCCAGTATTCTGATTATTTTTTCAAACGCGAGAATGAAAAGTTTAAAGATAATTGGTTTGAGTACGGATATATCGGAAAGTTTACGTCATACAAAACACCTACTTTTGAGTTGGGAAGTATATCGGTTGACAGTATTTTTTATGACAATGTGCAAATCCTTAACTCTTGGGATTATGATACTGCTTTTATATTTGAGAATACCGGATATAACGATCTTGCCGCAATGTTTAACGAAAATGTTTATAGCTATTTCGGAGAAGATAATATTAATAACCGTACCCAATTGGTAACCTCGGGCGGACTTATTAACGGTATGGCCCCCCCTAATGTTTATTCGGGATTATGGAAAAGTAAGGGAGCAATATATGATAATCCTTTGGGTGAAGTGAACAGGGATAAATATAGGGGAATATTCCAATTAAATATTAATACAGGTGTACATAAAATTTCGACTGGATTTGAGTATTCCAAATTGGTTGAAAGATATTACTCATTAAAACCGAACGCTTTATGGGTAGCTGCCAGGAGTTTTACAAATTTGCATCTTTTGGAACTTGATAAAGACAACCCTTATATCATAAATGATACCGTATTTTTTCCGAGAAAATATCAGGTGAATGAGCAAATGACATTTGACATTAATCTTCGTAAGAAATTAGGACTTCCGGTTGACGGTACCGACTACATTTTAATTGATTCTTATGATATGGCTGCCAACACCATCAGTTATTATGACGAGAATGGCAATTTGAAAACAATTACCACTCCTGATAACCTTTTAAGTTTGGATATGTTTGGTGACAGAGATTTTGCAGAAAGGGGAACTGTCAGACATAAAGGATATACGTTAGATGGAAATAACTATAATAGCTCTAATCCTTATTCTTATTATAATAACGGCAGTATGAATCCTTTTACTCCGGTTTATTCTGGCACATTTATTCAGGATGAATTCGGATATGGAGATTTATCTGTACGAGTTGGAATTAGGATGGATTATTATAATGCCAATCAGCCCGTTATGAAAGACAAGTATCTTCTGTATGAAGCTTATACAAAAGGTGAAATAAATGAAGTTGGTGGTAATCCGGTAACTTTTCCTTCAAATATTGATGATGACTGGATAGTTTATGTTGATGATGCAAGAAATCCTAGTGCGATTACAGGCTATAGAGATGGCGATACTTGGTATAATAGTTATGGAAGAACAATTGACGACCCATTTAAATATCTTGATGTAGGTGCGGGAGTTAGTCCTTATCTGAAAAACCCTAATATTAAATTTTTAGGAAAAACCTGGAGACCGGAAATGACCTTTACGGATTATAAGCCCGTTTATTCTTTTCTGCCGCAGATAAATCTTAACTATTCTTTTTTGAAAATGAATATTTATGCCAATTATAATTCTTTTACAAAAAATCCCTATTATATGAATGTATTTATGCCTGATGATTATATCGTAAATTATTATTATAGTAACCGATATACAAATAATCCGGCACTTAAGCCATACAGAATCAACAAAATAAATGTCGGAGGAAATTATGAGGTTTTAAAAGGGATTTTAACTGATTTTTCTTTTCAAAAAATGATTGTTTCAGACTATTTTATTACAAAAACCATCATAGGAGCTTACCCTCATAATTATATTACTTTGGTTAACAGAGATGAGAATGTGAAAATAAACAGCATAACAGGTTCAATAGCACTTTTACCGGAAATTAAGGGATTTAGTGGAAGTGTCTCTGTAACTAAGTCCTTTATTGACAGTCTCGATCGTACAATTATTAATATTGCGGATTTCGTTGCTAATGCCAATATAAACTACAACTTCGGCTATGGTAGCGGATTCAGATTTCCAGGCCATAAAACTTTAAAAAATATTTTCGAAGGATTCAATATAGGATTATATTATCAATACAGAACCGGGACATATCTTCCAGATGTTGCTAAGTTGGATTTGAATATTCAACAGATAAGGAATTACAATTACTCTCCCGATTTCTCATTCTTTAATTTGCGGATTGAGAAAGGTTTTTATATAAAGGCTGCATCACTTAATCTCGGTGTATATTGCTGGGTTGAAAATCTCTTTAACCGGCAAAACCTCTATTTTGTTAATCCCGCAACAGGTAAAGTTGATGACGATGGGTTTCTTTCTTCTCCTGAATGGCAATATGTTATTGAAAATCAGGTAAATCCCGAATCTTTCAGATATTTATATCAGCAAAGTCTGAAAAATCCTAATTATTATGGAAAACCAAGGATAATAAGGATTGGATTGAATGCGAAATTTTAGATTTCAAGTTACCTCTTCCCGTCGTATGCCCATTTAAGATAAATAGAGCCCCAGGTAAATCCGCCGCCGAAAGCCGAAAGGATGATGTTATCGCCTTTTTTAAGTTGGTCTTCCCATTCATAAAGGCACATGGGGATTGTTCCGTTGGTAGTGTTTCCGTATTTTTGAATGTTTATCATAACCTTATCCTTTTCCAGCCCCATTCTGCGAGCCGTAGCCTCAATAATTCGCAGGTTTGCCTGATGAGGAACAAGCCAGGCAATATCTTCCGACTTCAGGTTATTCTTTTCCATTATTTCAACGGAGACGTCAGCCATTTTTGTTACGGCAAACTTAAATACCGCCTGACCCTCCTGATATACGAAATGTTCGCGGTTTGTAACCGTCTCTATTGAGGCAGGCCTTACCGAGCCACCCGCTTTCTGATGAAGATGCACTCTTCCGGAACCGTCAACTTTCAATATTGAATCCTGAATACCGTAACCCTCTTCCGAAGGCTCAAGCATAACTGCTCCGGCAGCATCGCCGAAAATAATACAGGTTGTTCTGTCGGTATAATCCACCACCGATGACATTTTATCACCGCCAACGACAATCACCTTCTTATAACCTCCTGATTCCACATATTTTGATGCAGTAACAAGAGCATATATGAAACCTGAACAAGCAGCATTAATGTCGAAGCTAAAGGCATTTTTTATACCAACCTTATCACTGATAATGTTTGCAGTTGCCGGATAAACCATATCCGGAGTTACGGTAGCACAGATTACCAAATCCACTTCATCAGGAGATGTGTTTGTCTTTTTAAGTAATCCCTTAACGGCTTCGACAGCCATATCGGAAGTGCCCAGTCCTTCACCTTTCAATATATGCCTTTCCTTTATACCGGTTCTGGTTGTTATCCATTCGTCGGATGTCACTACCATTGTGGCCAGTTCATCATTTGTGAGGATGTATTCGGGAACATAACCCTGAATTCCTGTGATCGCAGCATTAATTTTTGACATATCTTGTATTTACCGGATTAAAAAGGAATTTATCCTCTGATTACTCAGCCTCTACTTTTGAGTACACTAACTTACCCTTATAATAAAGATCACCATCAACAAAATATCCTCTGTGATAACGGTGAACTTCACCGGTTGTCTGGCAGGTAGCAAGTGTAGGTGCAGTTGCTTTGTAATGGGTTCTCCTTTTGTCTCTTCTTTGCTTTGATATTTTTCTTTTAGGATGTGCCATTTTAATTTGTTTTTATATTATTAATCTAATTTTATATTTTTCAGTTTTTCCCATCTGGGATCAATCGTATGTCTTTCGCTTAACTCTTCAAGCTTTTTAAGTGCATCGGCATTGCATAAGCTAACTCCGTTTTCATCATCTCCGTGTACGTGTCTTATGGGCATCGCAAGAGTGATATATTCGTTTATCAGTCTGCTTATATCAATTTGATACTCCGATTCAGGTAAAATAAGAATTTCGTCGGTCTCATCTTCTTTGTTATCTCCGAATTTAACATAAAGAGTTTCAACAATATCAACCGGAAAATCCATCACTTCAAGACAGCGGTCACATTGTACCTCAACACTTCCCTTAATTGAGAAATGAAGAATGATCATCCTCTCCTGTTTCTCCAGATTAAGGTCTGCCATCAAACTGCCTTTGCTGAACTCGGAATATTCAATTTCTTCAAAGAACTTATCATTTACAATAAAATTGTACTTATGAATCCCGATACTTAACCCTTTATAAGGGATAAAAAAATCTTTCAACTTCTTCAATTCCAAGCACTTTAAATAAAATCCGGTATTCTATAACCCGGGTTTTAAAATTTGGGGTGCAAAAGTAGGAATAATATTTTGATTAACAAACATTCAATAAAATAATAATTTTTAATGTCAGGGTATTTGTATTATTTCTATTTTTGAAATATGAAAAAACTCAACTTCCCCGAATATGATTTTAGGATAAGAGAGAATGAGCGGAAACCGGAAATATTTGATGCTTTCAGGAAGAAGTATGTTGCCTTGACACCGGAAGAATGGGTGCGGCAGAATTTACTAATGTATCTTGTAAATGAAAAGAGATATCCCGCCTCCCTGATTGCGGTTGAAGCCGGATTAAAGCTTTATAATCGTACTAAACGGACTGATATTGTTGTGTATAATAATAAAGGTAACCCCCTTCTAATTGCCGAATGTAAGGCCCCGGAAGTTGTCATAAATCAGAAAGCATTTGACCAGATTGCAAGATATAATATGGCTTTAAAAGTTAATTATATGATAGTTACCAACGGACTTAATCACTATTGCTGCTTTATTGATTACCAAAACAATACGATTAAATATTTGAAAGATATTCCGGATTATAAAAATTTGTTGACAGATGTCAAATAATTTTGTACTTTTATAATCGGAAAAAATCGTAAAATCATTAACTATGGAAAACAATATAGTAACAATTGCAACCTTAACATACTCAAGAGCTTTGCTGGTTTTGAGCAGGCTTGAAAGTGAAGGAATCGAATGCTTCCTTTCAAATAAAAATTTAATTCAGGCTGACATTTCTGCCGGGGTGGAGGTCAGAGTTGCCGAAAAAGATGCGGAAAAGGCTCTAAGAATTGTTGATGAAATGAAAGATGCTTTCGGAGACGGAAAGCAGAAGTCTTTTGAAAGATTAATGAGCGTCAGACGGATTCTGGTTCCCGTTGACTTTTCGGAAACTTCAATAAATGCCTGCCGCTATGCTATCGGTCTTGCACAAAAACTGAAAGCTGAAGTGAAACTGCTATATGCTTATTTTAATCCCGTGATGACTGCCGAACCTTACGATGAGACCTATTCGTATCAGATAGGGCTTGAAAGGTTGGTTTTCAATCTTGAAAATGAAGCTAAAAAGCAAATTAAGGGGTTGATAAAAGAATTAAAGGAGGAAGTTGAAAAAGAGGGACTTAAGCCGGTTAAAATTACCTATAAACTTGACAGGGGAGTCCCTGACGATGCTATCCTCGACTATTGCCGGGAGTACAAACCCGGGATGATAGTGATCGGCTCCAGCGGTATGGGAGGCAAAATAAGTGATATTATCGGAAGTGTTACAAAAAGGGTTATCCGTAAAGCAACTGTACCCGTACTCGCTATTCCCGGAAAAGTAAAATATGCCGGTGTGAAGTATGGCGGTAATGTGCTCTATGCAACAAATTTCAGCGATTCCGATTATAAATCAATCAGGATGCTATTGTCGTATATTAAGCCGTTTCAGATGAAAATTCATGTTGTTCATATTGCCGGAGATTCGGACGAACCACTGGTTAAAGCAAAAATGGATGAGTTGAAAAGGTACTTTGCCAAAGAGTATGAAGAGTTGGAAATGACATTTTATATTGATGAACACGAAGATGTTCTGGCAGGCCTGGATGATTATATTGAGGATAAGGGAATAGATTTACTGGCTCTTACAACTCACAAAAGAGGAATGATTGAACGATTGTTTAACCCGAGTCTGGCACGGCAGATGTTGTTTCATTCAAATATTCCGCTTCTTGTATTTCATTCGTAAAGCGTAGGGTAAAAGGCATCTTCGATATGTCTGACGGTTTCCTTGCCCTGTTCAAGTATAATTGAAACTATGTCGAACCTGATTTCGGCGTCTATCTCTTTTTGATTTACATACTTATCTGCAGCCCTGACGAGGAACTTTTGTTTTCGTTCGGTTACGGCTTCTTCCGGCTCGCCGAAAAAGTTTGTACTGCGTGTTTTCACTTCGATGATTACGAGTGTTTTGTTGTTGTAGGCAATGATATCAATTTCATCCCTTCCCGTGCGCCAGTTACGCTCCACAATTCTGTAGCCCTTACCCGCAAGATACCTTGCAGCTATGTCTTCTCCTTTTTTACCGAGAATGTTATGTTTTGCCATTGAAACAGAGTTCTTCGAAAATTCAGTACACAAATATACATTAAATTTTACTATTCCTGTTCAGATTCCGAATGGGATAGCAATGGCTACCGCATCAATGCCATATTCCGATCAGGGTGCCAGCCTTTCGATTTTCCAGTTCCTGCCGGTTTTCGTGTATAGCAGCCTGTCGTGCAGACGGTTTTCTCTGCCTTGCCAAAACTCAATCCTGACGGGCTTCAGACGGTAACCTCCCCAGTAGGAAGGCCGTTTCAGGTTATTTTTTTCTCCCCGAAATGTATTCCATATTTTTTCAAGATATTCTCTGTCAGGGACAACCTCGCTTTGCCTTGAAACTATGGCACTTATCCTGCTCTCTTCCGGTCTTATAAGAAAATAATCATCCGATTCTTTTGATGAAATATTTTCCACTGTTCCCTCAATCCTTATCTGTCTTTCAAGCTCTTTCCAGAATAATAAAAGAGATGCCTTGTTGTTTTGTTTAAGGTTATTGGCCTTGCGACTATTATAATTTGTGAAAAACACAAACCCCCTTTCGTCAAACTCCTTTAGCAAAACAATTCGTGCCGACGGAAAGCCGTCTTTATTTGCTGTTGCAAGGGTCATTGCATTTACAAGGTCAATTTCCGATTGGGCAGCTTCGTGGTACCATTTCTCAAACTGCAGGAAAGGGTTTTTGTCAATTGTCTTTTCCGACAACTTGTCTTTCATATATTCTTTGCGCGTGTTTTGTATGTTCATTTGTTTATCTCAGGAATAGTCTGTTTTTAAAACGTTAAATAAACAGTAGAAAAATGAAAAGGTTTACATATCAATAAAAAGGAGACGATATCCTTATTTATGATAATTCTTTTCCCATTCTTAAATCCGTCCTTTCTCCAAGAGAAAAATAATGTATTTTTGCCACCGAAAAATTCTGATAGATGAAAAAAATCCAACTTCATTGGCAAATCCTCATAGCTCTGGTGCTCGGGGTTGTTTTCGGGTTATACTTCGGTGGTTATGTGAGTTATATAAGTTGGATGGGCGACCTTTTCCTTCGCGGACTTCGTATGGTCATAGTCCCGCTTATACTAACATCCATAATTTCGGGTGTTGCCAATATCGGGAATGCCGAAAATCTTGGAAGACTCGGACTCAAAACAATGGGTTATTATGTTATGACCAGCATAATTGCCATTCTGACCGGATTGTTTTTTGTTAATATTTTGAAACCCGGTGTGGGTGCCGATCTGGGATTTTCGCAGGAAGTGGAAGGAATAGCCGACTCGGGACGTTCTTTGGGCGAAACACTTATAAATATCGTTCCTACAAATATTTTCGATGCCTTTTCAACGGGCAGTATGTTGTCAATAATATTCTTTTCCGTTCTTTTCGGGTTTTTCATCACCAAAATTAAAGATAAGCCGCGTAGGATAATGACCGACTTTTTCAATGCCACCTTTGATGTGATGATGAAGATCACAATGTTCATCATAAAGTTTACTCCATACGGCGTTTTCGGAATCGTTGCACTTCAAGTGAGTAAAGCCCCGGATTTTGGTGTTTTGGTTCAACGTATGGGTATATATATGCTGACGGTTTTGCTGGCACTTTTTGTGCATTTTGTTATTTCGTTGCCTCTGCTTACGAAGTTTATCGGCAAAGTAAACCCGGTAAAACATTTCAGGGCGGTAACAACGCCTTTGCTGACAGCCTTTTCCACATCTTCGTCAAGTGCAACATTGCCGTTAACTATGACGGCAGTCGAAAAAAATGACGGTGTTTCAAACAAGATAACCAGTTTCACACTTCCACTCGGTGCAACCATTAATATGGACGGAACAGCATTGTACGAATGTGTGGCTGCTATTTTCATTGCCCAGGCCTATGGTGTTGATCTGACATTTTTTCAGCAGATAATCGTTGTAATTACCGCCTTACTGGCTTCAATTGGAGCAGCCGGAATACCAATGGCAGGAATGGTTATGATCACCGTTATTTTATCGGCGGTAGGATTACCGCTTGAAGGAATAGGATTGATACTTTCCGTTGACCGTATCCTGGATATGTTCCGTACTGCAACCAATGTATGGAGTGATAGTTGCGGCGCCGTTATCATTGCAAAATCGGAAGGGGAGAAGTTGAAAGTCTGATAACAGTGGATTTTCAATTTGTTAAATACATAATTAATTATGTTATTAATTCGATAATTTGTAATACTATTGCATCAAAATTGTAAAAATGTTGAAGTTTTTTAAAAAACCGTATCCTTTCAATAACGATTTGAAGCACAATGCAAAGGTTGTGTTTTTTATCAGCGTTATTATCGGTGGTTTTTTGTTTTTCTTCGAGCCGTTCAACTTTAATGAATTTACATTAAACGAAAGGGTTATCATTTCATTGGTAATAAGTGTTATAACTTTTGCTGTCTTGTCTTTTAATATGATTGTCGTTCCTTCTTTTATCAAATCTTTTATGGATACGCAAAAGTGGAATGTTTTCAAGGAAATTCTATGGAATATATGGTTGTTGATAACCGTTGCGTTCGGGTATTTTGTCTATTTCAGATTTAATCCGATCTTTGAAATTGCACCGGATGATGCTTTAAAGATTATTTTGATAAGTATTTTTGCTATTTCAATTCTGGTTGTTTTAAATCAAAACAGACTTATGAAACTCAATGTACATCTGGCACTTGAACTTAATAAAAAGTTATCATCAAAGTTAAATACCGGACACAATAAAATTTTCTTTGAGTCGGAATATAAGAAGGACTCAATATCTTTAACGGTAAATTCAATAAGAGTGATTAAGTCTGCAGGGAATTATATCGAGATTTACTATATTGACAAGGGAGAGATTGTCAAACATTATGTGAGAAACACTCTTGCTTACGCAGAAAAACTGCTCGAAAATTATAATTTTATATTTCGATGCCACAGGACGTATCTTGTCAATACAAATTTTATAAAGAAAGCGGAAGGATCTCCTCAGGGGGTTAAACTTTTGGTTGAAAATCTGGATTTTTTAGTGCCGGTTTCACGAAATTATTTAACGAAACTGCAGGAAATTATATAAATTGCAGCTTTCATTCCTCCCTAATTATATTTTAACAATTTTCTTTGATTGCTGAATCACAGACTATTACATTATGCAGTTCGTCCCTAAACCTTTATTTTAAAACTATTGAGACCTGTTTGCTCCCTTTGATACCAAATAGTGCCCATACGGTTGTAATTTTGTCGCAAATAATTTTTAAAATATGAAAGCATTACAAATTGGAGATTTGACAGTACCTGTCCCTATTGTTCAGGGAGGTATGGGCATTGGAGTATCCTTATCGGGACTTGCATCTGCTGTTGCAAATCAGGGTGGAATAGGTGTTATTTCATCGGTGGGGATAGGAATGAGTTATGAGTCAAAAGGAAAATATTCCAGAAAATCAAACCTTGAAGGGTTTATAAGGGAAATCAGAAAAGCAAAAGAACTGGCACCAAACGGAATTCTCGGTGCTAATATAATGCTTGCCATTACCGATTTTGATGATATGTTTAAGGCGGCACTCGACGAAAAACTTGATATTGTTTTTGTCGGGGCGGGATTACTGATCAAGAAACCGGAAACCGTTACAATGGATGAATTTGTAAACTCAAAAACAAAAATTGTCCCCAAAATATCATCGGCACGTGCAGCTGATTTGACTTTCAGAGTTTGGGCAAAGAATTTCGGAAGAGTACCTGATGCGGTTGTTGTTGAAGGCTCGAAAGCTGGCGGACATCTCGGATTTAAAAAAGAGGAATTGACGGGCAAGACAAAGTCATTGATTGAAATAGTCGGGGAAACAAAAGAGGTTTTGAAGAAGTATGAAGATGAATTTGGCCGGAAGATTCCTGTTATTGCAGGAGGAGGCATTTATACGGGTGAAGATATGTATGAAACGATGAAGGCAGGAGCCGATGCGGTGAAGGTAGGGACAAGGTTTGTAACAACTTATGAATGTGATGCCGACATGAATTTCAAGATGCAGTATCTCGAAGCTTCCAAACCCGAAGACGTTATCATAATTGACAGCCCCGTCGGTTTACCCGGAAGAGCTATTAACAATAAGTTTCTTCAACAGATAGCTGCCGGCGAAAAGAAGCCCGTAAGTTGCTCGTGGCAATGTTTGAAAGGTTGCGATTACAGGAAGATCCCTTACTGTATTGCCGAAGCATTGTTCAATGCGGCAAAAGGCAATCTTGAAAGAGGATTCGCTTTTGCAGGCAGTAACGGTTACCGCGCAACAAAAATAGAGACTGTTGAAGAGGTCTTTGATGATTTGATTGCCGGATATTATAATTCCTCCGATGTTGAAATTGAAGAGTTTGCAGAGGTAGCTTAACTCTTATGCTGAAACGCATAAACTTTACAATTTTTTTTTGATGTAATTGCCTGAATTATAGCAAATATAACTCGAAGAAATTTACATATTCGTTCAGCATCAGTTTATTTGCAGTTTTTTACGTACTGTCTGTAATTCTCCTCACCGCCCCAGGTAGGGGAGAGCACATTCTCGGGAATATCCTTTTTGAATTTATCTATTGCCTTTGTAAAATAGGGACAGGCAGCCTCCTTACCTCCTCCGTATTTTGCAGGAGTATGCAGAAGGTTCAACCCGAGCAGGTAGTAGGCACGCGGATTATCGGGGTTAAATTCAATTGCTTTTTCCAGAGATTCGGTTGCTTTTCGCGAATACTCTTTGCCTTTGTTGACAGGGTCTGTCTGAATATATGCTTCATAAATAAATCCTTGAAGAACAAAGAGTTCCGATTCGTCTGGATAAATCTCAATTGCCTGTTCGACAAATGATAGAGCTTTATTGAGATATTTTACACGGTGTTGGTTGTTTTTATCAATGAAACTCATATTCAGATAACTGTATGCAGCATAATATAGCGGATGCCATTTGTCAGACTCGGCTTGCGAAATTTGCTCGAAATTATCGGCCAAAGTCTGAAATTCCTGCACCGTCCTCGCCATCTTTATGCTTTTCTTCTGCTTGATCATCACATTCATATAATCCTCAATGTCCTGTGAGAAGCCCGATAAAAGTATTGCAGATAGTAAAACCGTAAGTATTGCCGTTTTCATAAAATTGACTTTTTATCAATCGTTATCAATAAATGTTCCGAAAGTTTGCAAATATAATGGTTTTTAAATTTACTTTGGTTTTATTAAAGTTATATACGCCGGATAAATCTATCCCGAAGATATTTTATCGCTTTTTTCTTGACTTTTGACTGTTTATATTATATTTTTGAAGCCGGAATTAACAAAACATAAAAGTCATGACAAAGAATTTATTTTTAATCATTGCTACGATTCTGATTTCCGTTACAACCTCTATTGCTCAGGAATGGCACTGGGAGTGGGCTACAAGTTATCACAATGAAAATCCTTATACAGGTGTTTTGGTTGATAACGTAGATTTTTTTAACAATATCTATTCGGTCATTCAATATGACTCAATTTTGATTTTGCCGGATACAACCTATTATCATCCCGAACAACATCTTGCCTATAGTAATGCAGGGATAATAAAGAATGATGAAGACGGTAATTATCTGAATTCTATTGATATTTACACGTTACCCTATAATTTCATCTATAATCCTCATATTGCAACAGACAAGGAAAACAATATGTTTGTTGCGTGTTCTTTTTCAGACAGACTTTTTGTACAGGATACTACCATATATCATTGCACAACACCTTATCCGACTCTTTCCGATGTTGTTTTAATGAAATTTGACAGAAATATGAAGATTAAATGGGCAGGTCTTATAGGCGGAACATTTTCGGATAATTTTTACAAAATACTATCAGACCGTGATGATAACCTGTATATCTTGTCCGAACACGTTGCAAGTAATGAAAATCCCACTACTGTTGTATTTTTCGATCAAGATACAACATTCTCAACCGAGGACTTTTGTTCCGTAACGAAAGTTGATAATAACGGTAATTTATTGTGGCATAATGACTTTGAAGTGTTGTCTTATTCATCACGATTAATCGAAGGTGCTGACGGTAATCTGTATTTTTTCGGAAGTACGGACGGAGATATTGTTTACAACGGCGATACCATATATAATCCCGATAATCCTGATATTTTTTATGAATTTTTCTATGCAATTATTGAACCTGACGGAAATGTTTCGGAATTGACTTTCCCTGAATTGACTTTCCCTATGAACGTACATAATATGGATGTCAATGAGGCGGGAGAAATGTATTTAACGGGTTCCGTTTTCAATACTTTGGTTATCGGAAAGGATACGACAATAGTTCCCAAGGATGATTATTGGGGATTTATCGGTAAATACAATCAACAACAAGAACTTTTATGGCATTATATCATACCGCGAAATGAAGGTCAGTATCTTGGTATTATGTATGTTAAGGAGGATTATGATAATGTAATTTTTACATTAAGCAGTGATAATGATGTGGTAATAGGTGATTCCATTGTTGATATTTATTCCGGAATGGAAACTGTTATAGGGGAATTTGACGGTGAGGGCAATCTTCAATATATTAAATCAACCAACACTTCAAATACTTTGAAATCTTTCTCCTTTATTTTGGATAATTGCAAAAATCCTGTCATTTCCGGATATTTCAAAGGTAAATCAATATTCGGTAACGACACTATTAATTCATTCTATTATACTGTTCAGGACGGTTTTATGGCAAAATTCATCAGAAACGAACCGGAAGAGGTATATATCGGGCCGGATACAACTGCCTGCGGAGAATACACTATTTACGGACCCGACGGGTATCAATATTACCGTGTGAATGATCTGGTTTCCGAAGAAAACGGTATTACCGTTTATGAAACCGGAACATATTATTTTGCATGTGCCGACGAATACGGTTGCTGGCTTTACGATACCATAAATATCACCATACATCCTTCATTTACAGTTAATTTAGGTAATGATACAACAATTTCAAAAAATGACACTATTGTTTTTCAAGCTCCGTATGGATATGAATCATATTTGTGGTCCGACGGTTCAACCTCGAATATGATTACAGTCATTGGAAATGAATACGGATTGGGCAATTTCGATATTTGGGTTCAGGTTACTGACGGGCCTTGCGTAATAACGGACACGGTAAGTCTTACAATTTCCGTCGGTATTGATGAATTTTATACAAAAAGAATTAACGCCTATCCCAATCCCGTCACGGCGGGAAGCATTACCTTTGAATACGAAAACACCGTACACAACAGTAATATGGAGTTGAAATGTTATGACATCCTCGGTACGCAGGTACACAAAGAGAAAATATATCGCTATCAGGGCAAGAGCATTGTTGATGTAAGCGGCTGGCTAAAAGGGATATACCTTGCGGTGGTTTTCAGTAACGGTAGGGCTGTTGGAAAATGCAAGTTTGCAGTGCAATAAAACCTTTCGGGTCGAGGCAGGCCTGTGCGCCGGAGTCCCGAAAGGTTGAAAACCCCTCTGTCAACCGAAGGTTGACATCTCCCCTGAATGGGCTACGGGCGGTAGTATTAGGAATAACAGTGGTGGAAATTTATATTTATTTATGAATTAAAAACAGTTAAAATACCGGATAAACTATACGCTTTGGAGTACGTTAGAATTAGTCTCTCCTTCAGGAGAGATTTAGAGAGGTAAACGTGGAAAAATTTGTATTTTTGTTATAAAATTAAACATTTTGAAAACAGTTAAAATGCTGGAAAAACTATATGCTTTGGAGAATGATAGAATTAGTCTCCCCGTTCAGGGGAGATTTAGAGGGGCAAAAACGAATGCCGCAATGAATTATATTGTTGTGGAATTGAACCGTACAAATCTTTCCGGTGCGGTATTAACATTGTACGACAGCAGGGGAAATATTATTAAAAGTGCCGAAATGCCGGGAAAAACACAGGCTTATGTAATGGGATTAAAAGAGGTAAAACCCGGTATTTATATTTTAAAAGCTGATATGGATGGAAAAACTATTGGAAGTAAGAAGTTCAGTATTATAAAATAATTTATTATAACTTTTGCAGGAGGGCATAATGTCCTCCTGCTGATTTTTAATTTTTTTCTTATTATGAGAATATTTTTATTAATATTGTTAATTGTATCTAAAATGATAGTTATTAAATCCCAAGAGCCGGTTTACTTCAATAATATTTATCAACAGCAAAGTAATTTTGCTGCTGGAATGACCATATTGGAAACCGATAACGGATATGTTGGTTATGGAGGCACGGAATCCTCAGGTAATATAGGTCAAATGATACTTTTTTATAAAATAAGCAAATCAGGGGAAGAATTAATATGGAAGGTTTATGGCGAAAACAATCATACTTATTATTATGGTAATGTGGGTGGAGCTATGATAAAAACAGTTAATGGAAATTTTGCAATGGCTTGTCATAATGATTCGCCAAGCGGATTGGTTTATTCATCATTTTTTTATTTGGATGAGAATTTGGATACACTATGGCGAAAAAAATATAACTTTCAAGCATATACAATTACAGTGAATTGCATACAAACATCAGATAAAGGTTTTATTTTGACAGGCTATGTATGGGAAGATGGACCTGATACAGATATTATAATAATAAAAACGGATGGTAATGGAGATTATCAATGGCATAAAATATATGATGATAATTATGTTACACAAGGCACTAATACGATTGAACTGCCTGATGGAGGTTTATTAATAGGAGGTATGACATGGATAGCCGGCTATGATCAGTCAATGGACGCAATGGTAATAAAGACCGACAGTTTGGGCAATGAGCAGTGGACCAAATACTACGGCAACCCCAATGTTGATGACGATATGGCACTTGTGGCAATGGCTGACGACGGAAATTTTCTCGTGGCTACGGTGTACGGAGAATGGGTGGTAAGCCCCGATACAAGAACAGGTAGAATTTATCTTGTTAAAGTTGACAATGAAGGAAATACAATTTGGGAAAAGAAAATAGGCCCTAAAATGTATCATTGTATTATTAAAAATATTCGAGAAACAAACGATGGTAATTTAGTTGCAGCCGGATTTTATTATTCGGATACAATTAGTGAGTTTATTCTTAACGGATGGATATACAAATTCTCTCAAGAGGGCGATAGCATCTGGATGAGGGATTATTATTATTACAATAATGCATATGACGACAATTTATTCTACGACGCTTCCCCCACCACCGACAACGGCTACATAGCCATAGGCAAAGCCCGCCCGGATATTGGCAATAACAAAATGTGGATAGTCAAGGTTGACAGTATGGGATGCGACACACCGGGGTGTGCCACGGGCACATTTGTAAAGGAGCTGCCGCTTCCTGCGGGTAATGCGGGAGAGCTGAGGATATGGCCCAATCCGGCGGAAG
>JALSSR010000006.1 GCA_026984135.1 Bacteroidales bacterium | reverse complement strand
TAAATTTAAAAGCAACATAAACGGCACTACCGCTATATAATGACAGGTCAACTGCGCCGGACTCTGTCCACGCCCAGGAACCGCCGGACATCGTATAAGTCAACTCTGTCCAGTCGGCAGCATTCGGATCTCCGCTTCCCGAATAATCGGTTGATACCATAAGTTGAAGCGGATTTCCACTATAGTTCATAGCCGTTTGAAAATTAAGCACTTCACCCGTATAATTATCAAAATTCATTGCCGGAGAGATAAGCCAGTCTTCATTTGCAAAAGGTTGTCCGTCATATCCAGACATCTTTGCACAAGGAGTTCCGTTAACACCGTAATTTTCAACGACGCTCCACACCTGGTCACCGGCAACGGATATTGCAGTCCAGTTTCCAAATGTAACATCATCGAAATTTTCAGACTCTATAATTGAAACATTTGCAGTTGTTGCATTAGCAGCAGGAGCAGTGCCGTCGGTTTTAAAATCAATATTTGCTCCGGAGTTCGTGTATGGATAAATGGTAAAATAGTATGTTGTGTTCCCGTCAAGGCCGGCAAAAGTTGCAGCCTGATTACCATAAGGAACATTTAAAGCTCCGTTTCCGTCGGATAAATCAGGATCATCGGCAATGGGAGTGCCGTCAACAGGTACGGGAAGATTTCCGGCATCTGTACTTGCAAGAATAATATATTTTGAAGGTAATTGCGCGCCGGTGGCATCCGTCCACATAAGATCAATATTGTTTCCGTTTGATACCGCTGAAAAACCGGTAGGATAGTTTGACGGTTCCGGGTCAATGGTTATGTCGCCCGTAAACTCGAAATCATCATAAAATACAGAACCACCGGATTGATTATCCTGTTTGTAAACACGAACTTCAAACCTGAAAGCATCTGCCGAAGCGGGAGCCGTTAGTGTAACGGAGAATTGCTGCCAGTTAGCATTATCTTCGGAATATGTACTTGGACGTAGTTCGTCTGCATTATCAGGCAATGTAGATCCACCGGAAAGCCAGTATGACCAAATCCTTGTTCTTGCCATAGGATCGTTGTCAAAATACCAGTAGCTGATAGTGTATTCCTGTCCTCCTTCAATACCCGAAATTTCCTGCATCAGGTCTTTGGTAGTTGCATCGGAAGTATGTTTTGCAGAATATGTTCCGCCGTGGATTGTTGTGGATTCCTGCGTGATGTTTTCGGCTTTAAACCACCCGTCGGGAGCACCGCCGGTCCAGGATTCCATATCCCCGTTCACAACCAGGTTTTGTGCAGTGATATTTAAAGAAATACCGGTCACAACCAAAACCGTTAACATTAGTTTGAAAATAGATGTTTTCATTGTAATAAATTTTTTAAGTTAATATTATAATTAATTTCTGTCAATACAATTCAAATCGTTAAAAGCTGTTTTCAGTCTCTCTATCATACTTTTTTCACCTTCGCGCAGCCATTTTCTCGGGTCATAATATTTTTTATTGGGTTTATCGTCACCTTCGGGATTACCTATTTGTCCCTGAAGATAATCGTGATATTTCGCTTCATAACCTCTTACTCCGTCCCAGAATGCCCATTGGGTATCGGTGTCAATGTTCATTTTAATTACACCATAGGAGATAGCTTCCCTGATATCTTCCTGAGAAGAGCCGGAGCCGCCGTGAAAGACAAAATTAACCGGTTTGTCGCCCGTATTGTATTTCTTTTGGATGAAATCCTGTGAGTTTTTCAGAATAACGGGTTGCAATTTTACATTACCGGGTTTGTAAACACCGTGCACATTACCGAAGGCGGCTGCAACTGTAAACCTGTCGCTCACTTTTGAAAGTTCGTGATAAGCATAAGCAACCTCTTCAGGCTGAGTGTAAAGTTTTGAGCTGTCAATACCCGTGTTATCCACTCCGTCTTCCTCACCGCCGGTAACACCGAGTTCGATTTCCAGTGTCATTCCTATTTTATGCATTCTTTCGAGATACTTTTTGGATATCTCAATATTTTCCACAATGGGTTCAACAGACAGGTCAAGCATATGAGAGCTGAATAGCGGTTTGCCGTATTTTTCAAAATGTTTCTCACCCGCCTCAAGCAGACCGTCAATCCACGGAAGCAACTTTTTAGCAGCGTGGTCGGTATGAACAATAACGGGTACACCGTAAGCTTCGGCAAGTTGATGGATATGGGTTGCTCCCGAGATACCGCCGAGGATGGCAGCTTTTTCATTTTCGTTGGACAACCCTTTTCCTGCATAAAAAGCGGCACCACCATTGGAAAACTGAATAATAACAGGCGAATTAACTGTTGCGGCAGCCTCCAGAACGGCATTCACCGAATCCGTTCCCACCACATTAACAGCAGGGATAGCAAAATTATTTCTTTTTGCAAGTTCAAATATTTTTTGAACGTCATCTCCGGTAACGACACCGGGTTTCACATAGTTTAAAACTTTTTCCGACATATCTTTTTTTATTAATTATTAACGATTTTTAAAATGGGAGAGCAAATGTAGTAATTTAGAAGTTAACAGATGTTAAGTTGGTATTAATATTTGTTAAATTGTTAATAAGTTTATTAATTTTGCCCCCAAAACAATTTGGTCCCGTAGTTCAACCGGATAGAATTCCAGATTCCGGTTCTGGTGATGGGGGTTCGAGTCCTCCCGGGATCACAAAGTGAGCACGGGAGGACGAGAAGTTTATCCCGATGCGCTATGGCTGAAGAGTCGGGTTATCGGGAAGTCCTCCCGGGATTTAAGGATGAGGCTTGGGAATTAAAAACTCATCCCAACAATTATTAAAATACTTTATTAACTCAATAATTGTGTTTATTATTAATCCAATATTTCTCTATGGCTTGCATAGTCCCTAGCTTACGTTAAATAACTTCCATTATATCTCTTGATCAAATGAAATTGTACTATTATATCATTTAACTTATTTATTGTAATATTTATTATAGTAATAACCTTATAAAACAAAACATATACTTAATGACTAATACTACATATATAAATACATACTAAATCATTTTTATATCTACTTTTAATATCTGTATATCTCCAATATAAGCAATTTGTATTATTAGCCATAAATACTTTAAAGCTTGATTTTCTGCTCTTTACCACAATTTTCACTAATTTACCAACATCTTGTTGAAAAGTTTATATATTTTTTATTAGTTTATATAATCAAATACCTTACTTTTGTAAAAAATATTTAAAAATATGAATATACTAAATGACAAACAAATGTTAGATCAACTTAAACTTCAAGAAGAAGATTTGTTGACTAAACTTAAAGCGATTCAGAAGTTAATAGCTGCATATAGTGACCCTTCTGAAATAATAGATAAATCTAAAAATAAGCATATAGATGATAGGATTAGGTATGATAAATATGATGAGAATGCCACTTGGGCAGAAAAAATTATGTTCGCTTTACAACAAATTAATGAAGGCTATGTAAATGATATTGTTGAATTTATTGTGAAGCAAGAACCAAATTTAGCAAGGAATAAGGCTAAAAGGATGGTTACACTTGTAGCATCAAGACTTTACAGAGGTAAAATTAAGGATAAAAAGATAAAGGCTAATACAAGTGGGCGTAGATTTAAGTATTACATATAAAAAAAGAAGCTGAGTATGCAGCTTCTCTAAAGTCTGGAAGTTCAATTGGATTGAACAGTTGTAACTAAACAGCAGGTTGAGGGTTCGAATCCCTCCCAGACTTCAAACGAATAAGGCTGGTCATTACCAGCTATTAGATTGATTGATTCGAGGTTTGTTGAAATAGTACTATGCTTGTAGAGCTTTCCTCATTAGTTAGTATATCGCAAGTTAAACCGAATTAATCTTTCGAAAAAGGGTTGTTAGGCAGCCCTTTTTTCATTTGCAAATGTAATCATTTTACTTAACACATAACATTTTTTAAATCAATTTGATTGACTGATATACATTATATTACAATCATAACTATTGAACATAGACACTTTTAAAACTCTTAAATACATATCATAGATGTATTTACTACAAATCCGCTTAGATTAATGCAATAACATAATGAAAAAATAGTATTTTAGCCGTCAGGATAACAACACTTTGAATGATTTTTGTAATTAAATCATTTTTTAGTCGTGTACATAGTATATCTACATAATATTATTCTTCTTGTTTTGGGCAACCTATCAAAAGTCATAGTGAGCAGTTGTTTTGCCTTAAATGTAAGATGTTTATATCTTATTATCATTAAAATATTTTGATATGCTATAATTTATATGCATCAAAAAAGATTTAATTTCTTTCTGCCTTAATAAACACTAAAATTCTTTATATCAGGGAATGAAACAGACTTTATGACATCAATCTTATCTACTTCAACCAGACTGAACTTATGTATAAGTTTGTGCCACACCAACTTTGCTTTACATAAAATTTATCTCTTGCTGTAAATAAATCCTCCCACAAGATATTCTTTAAATACTCTACCTGTTTTTATCCTCTATTGCAATTTTGCTCATAGGTTTATTCAATATCAGGTTGTCGCCCTATCTGAAGCATTGGCAATAGGTGATGAAAACCGCTTTTATATCGCTACCGAACTCTTTACGTCTTTTAATATCACTTTTAGGGTTTAAACCAATACGTGTTGAGCACAAGTCCAAGTATGATAGTGGAGATTCTGCTGTCCTATTTGTAAAATATCTATCAAAAAGCTTTTCAAGTTCATATTCACTATAATCCCTATAACCTTTAAAGGAATATATTTTTCTACACTTCGATGATATTTACTATAATCCTCTTTAAGAATAGAACCTCCCAGTTATAATAACTTTTTGTTATGAAGATATTATTTAGCCTTTATCTTCGATGAATTTTTCTATCTTTGCATAATTCTATGGACAAACAATTAGACAACAGACTGCAAACAAGAAACATAAAGCCTACTGCAATGCGTCAGTTGGTTTTGCAGGTATTGAGTGAGCAGAAGACCGCCATCAGTCTGCCCGAACTTGAAAGTAAGTTTGAAAATGCCGACAGATCAACTTTATACCGGACTTTGAAGACCTTTGAGGAAAGAAAGCTCATTCACAGTATTGACGACGGAACCGGTGCTCTGAAATATGCCGTTTGTCACGAAAAATGCGATTGTCACCCCGAAGATCTTCACGTTCATTTTTATTGCATAAAATGCAAGAACACATATTGCCTTACAGATATTCCCGTCCCGGAAATAAATTTGCCCGTTGATTTTGACCTTGAAAGCATTAATATTGTTGTCAAAGGCGTTTGCGCAAATTGTAATATTTAACTTTGCAACCCGGTTGCATAAACATTTTTATATTTTTGCCGTTGATTTCTTCAATCTTAATATTATGCTTGTGAACAACGGAAGACAAAATACCGGAATACTTTTTATCGGAATATCAGTTCTGATAATGTTTTTCCATTCCGTTATTCCGCATCATCACCATTTTGATTCGTTATTTACTCACTTTGAGAAAGTTCATTCACCGGAAAAAGGTTGTAACGGCAACGGAGAAGACTCTCCCGGCCATTGCCACGCTTTTAATGAATTGGCAGTTGACAAAATAGTTTCATCAAACGGTTTTGCTCCCGAGTTGACGGCAATTCTTGATAATGAACAGGAAATAATCATTCCCCGGAATATTGACATTTCCGGCTTTCAAACGGAAATAAGCGTTAAAGCCGTTACGGTATTTCTTTTCAAACCTCTGAGGGCACCTCCCGGTTTATCATAATACTGTTACCTTATATATACTAATATTATTCGGGTTAGCTTTGGCAAACCTAAACAGTCTCGGTATAATTTCATTTTTTTTAAGAATTTAACACAATATTATGATTAACAGCATTATATCATTTTCGATAAAGAATAAGGCCTTAATATGGGTGATGATTGCAGGATTGGTTATCGGCGGCATTTACTCTATGACAAAAATACCGTTGGATGCGGTACCGGACATCACCAACAATCAGGTATTGATCATCACTACCGCACCTAACCTCGGCACCGAAGATATTGAGCAATTTGTGACATATCAGGTTGAACTTGCGGTTGCAAACCTGCCCGATGTCACGGAAATAAGAAGTGTTTCACGATTCGGATTATCGGTGGTTACCATTGTCTTTAAAGATAAGGCGGGTACATATAAGCCCCGGCAGCTTGTCAGCGAAGCACTTATTGAGATCAAGGAAAAAATTCCCAAAGGTCTGGGAGAGCCGTTTATGGCTCCCATCAGTACCGGACTCGGTGAGATATATCAATACACCATTGAAGTCGAACCCGGTTACGATACTGTTTATACCGATATGCAACTTCGTACCATTCAGGACTGGATCATAAAACGCCAGATGGCAATGACTCCAGGTGTGGTGGAAATAAACTCTTTCGGAGGACATAAAAAACAGTTTGAAGTGGCTGTCAATCCCGACAAATTAAAAAGTATGGGGCTGACTATCAGTGATGTTTTTCGGGCACTGAAAGATAACAATCAAAATACAGGAGCCGCATACATCGAAAAAAATCATCAGGCAAATTTTATTCGTGGTGAGGGATTGATGAGGTCGTTGAATGAAATAAGAAATACAATGGTGGCTAACATTGACGGTCAACCTATATTCATCAGGGATATAGCTGATGTCAAACCCGGAAGTTTCGTCCGTTACGGTGCTTTTACCAAAGACGGTAAAGGTGAAGCCGTAGGCGGCATAGTGATGATGCTCAAGGGTGAAAATTCCAACGAAGTGATAAATAACGTTAAAGAACGCATTAAGCTGATACAGAAATCATTACCCGAAGGTTTACATATTAAACCGTTTCTTGACAGAAGCAAACTTATCAAACAGACGACCTCCACAGTTGCAGAGAATCTTTCCGTCGGGGCGTTGATAGTTATTTTTGTCCTCGTAATTTTTCTCGGAAATCTTCGCGGAGGGCTTATCGTGGCATCCACCATCCCGCTGGCACTTCTGTTTGCTTTTATAATGATGAAAACTTTCGGGGTGTGGGCAAACCTGATGAGCCTCGGTGCCATTGACTTCGGAATTCTTGTTGACGGAGCGGTGATTATTGTCGAAAGTATGATCTATTATTTGCATAAAAAGAAATTAACTGGTACCAGACTCGGCTTGCCGCAAAGGAATAAGATAGCTTATAAATCGGCTAGCAGGATGATGAACTCGGCCTTTTTCGGACAAATAATAATTCTCATTGTCTTTGTTCCCGTAATGGCACTGCAAGGTGTTGAGGGTAAAATGTTCAAGCCTATGGCTATGACCTTCGGTTTTGCCGTTCTCGGAGTGGCATTGCTCAGCTTAACATATATTCCTATGATGGTTTCCTATTTGCAACCTCCTAAGACTTCTAAAAAATATTGGGGCGAAAAAGTAATTAACAAACTTGAAAAGTGGTATGCACCTGTAATTTCGGGAGCGCTTAAGCACGGTAAGACCGTTTTAATAACGGCACTGATACTTCTTGTGGGCGGATGGTTCCTCTTTTCAAGAATGGGAGCTGAATTTATGCCGCAACTTGACGAAGGAGACATTGCTTTTCAAGCTTTTCTGAAACCCGGAACCGCACTGTCGGAAGTAAAAAAAACCTCAACAAAGATTCAGAAGGTGATACTCGAAAATTATCCCGATGAAGTGGAATCAATTGAAAGCCGTATTGGCGTTGCAGATTTGCCCATGGACCCCATGCCAATGGATATTGCCGATAATTTCGTTATTCTAAGACCTAAAGAGCAATGGACTAAAGTAAAAACCAAACAGGAGTTAATTGACGGCATCAGAGAACTGGTAAGTGTCTTTCCCGGTGTTAATTATGAGTTTACACAACCCATTGAGATGAGATTCAATGAACTGCTGACCGGAATAAGACAAGACCTCGCTATCAAACTCTACGGCGACGATCTGAACATTCTATCCGACAAAGCTGCCGAAATAGCGCGCCTTGTCGGTCCCGTACCCGGTGTGGCGGCCGTTAAAGCCGAAGCTACGAAAGGCTTGCCTCAAATTACCGTAAAGTATGACCGTAACAAGCTGGCAAGGTATGATATGAACATCAAGGATATCAATCTTGTACTTGAGACCGCCTTCAGCGGCGGTGTGGCCGGTGTTATTTATGAAGGAGAGCGAATGTTCGACCTTGTTGTCAGACTCAAGGAGGAAAACAGGAAAAGCATAGAGGACATTCGTAATCTTTACGTGAACACTCCTTCAGGAATCCAGATACCGCTGAAAGAGATAGCAAACATAAGCTACAAACCGGGTCCGATGCAGATAAGCCGCGATAATACTAACCGCAGGACTTATGTGGGAATAAATGTTGAGAACAGGGATATTAAATCCATTGTAAATGATATTCAGACGGTACTTGACAAAAAGCTGAAATTGCCGCCGGGGTATTATATTAGATACGGCGGAGCCTTTGAAAATCTTGAAAGAGCTACAAAACGACTGACACTCGTCGTCCCCCTTGCTCTTGCACTTATTTTTATACTTGTCTTTTTTGCAATAAAATCTTTCAAACAAACATTAATGATTTATGCCGCCATACCTTTTGCGGCAGTTGGTGGCATCTTATCATTGTATCTGCGCGGAATGCCGCTCAGCATTTCGGCAGGCGTGGGCTTTATTGTGCTTTTCGGAGTGGCTGTGCTTAACGGACTGGTTTTGATAAACGGATTCAACGAGCTAAAAAAACAAGGTAAATACGGCCTTTCCGAAATAATTAAAAAAGGCTCCATTCGCAGATTACGCCCCAT
>JALSSR010000005.1 GCA_026984135.1 Bacteroidales bacterium | reverse complement strand
TTACAGCCTCAACCGATATTCTCGGATTTTTACCGATGGCTATCTCATCTTCCGCAGGTGCCGAAGTACAACGTCCGCTGGCCACTGTGGTCATAGGCGGGATGCTTTCCGCAACCTTGCTGACCCTTGTTGTTTTGCCCGTATTGTACAAAATGGTGGAGTCGAAAAAAACAAAAAGAGTAAAAATCAATTCTACCGTCATTCCGGCCGTTTTGGTTATTCTTCTGACAACCGGTTTATTCCAGAGAACATTGACGGCACAGAACAAAAGAGTATATTCGCTCGAAAAAGCCCTTGAACGGGCAAAAGGGGTATATCCGTCGTTGAAAGCCGCCGGTTTGGAGATTGAAAAACAACAGGCTTTAAAAGCCACCTCCTATGATTTGGGTACAACCTCTCTTTCGACAGGTGCAGAGGAGGTGAGCCGAAACGCAGTAGGAATTTTCAATAAAGTCGGTATTTCACAAACGGATATTGACCTTTTCGGGATAATCTCCAAAAATAAACTGGCGGGAGAAAGAAAAGATATGGCTTTGATAAACAGACAACTAACTGCAAAAATGCTGGAAAGGGAAGTCAGGATATCCTGGTATGCAGCTTTATATGCAAAAAAACGGAAGGAACTGTTTTATCAACTCGACAGCATCTATTCGGGGTTCCGCAAAGCTGCCGAATTACGGTATAAAACAGAGGAAACTTCCAGACTGGAATATTTATCGGCCTCAACAAAATATAAAGAGATAAAGGTGAACATCAAAAGAGCGGAAAGTCTTTTTGAAGCCTCATTGCAAATGTTGAATCAATATCTTATGGATACCCTGGGAATTGATGTGGCGGAAAGCAACATTCCTGTTGAAAACGAATTGTTCATGATTGACTATGACTCTATCATGAATACACCCGTTCTGAATTTTTACTCAAAGAAAACGGATGTTGCCGAATCCCGGTGGAAAACCGAAAAAGCAGGCTATCTTCCCAAAATTGATCTCGGATATACCTTTCAAAATGTTGACGGTCAAAACGGCTTTTATGCCTGGCAGGCAGGTATCTCAATGCCGTTGCTCTTTTTCGCCCAAAACGGCAGAACCAAAGCGGCAAGATTGGATTATGAAATTGCCGGCTGGAATTATGAGCAAAAACGTCTGGAATTAACATCTCAATATAATCAATTGCTAAACAGATTCCGGACCCTCGGCGAAGTTCTGGATTATTATAAATCAGAGGCACTTCCACTGGCGGATGAACAAATAGAAGCAGCCGAAATAGCTTATCGCCTCGGAAGTATTGATTATATACAGTTTATCCAAAACATTGAATCGGCGATTAAAATAAAACAGGAACATCTCAACAGGGAAGCCGAGTATTACAAACTGTCGGCTCAATTAACGTATCTGTTGGGAAAATAGAGTATCTCTTAAATATAAATCTAAAATTATAAACAAATGAAATACAGATTATTAATATTGTCAATAGCTTTAACATCCTTGATTTCGTGCAACGAAACTAAAAATGATAACAGCACGGAAGAACACAAGGAGCATACACCCGAAGGTGTAGTTACGTTGAATGCCAAACAGCGCAAAGCAATTAATCTGAAAACAGGTTCCTTTATGATGCGTAATCTAACGACGGTCATAAAAACCAACGGTCAGATAGCTGTTGCTCCCGGAAACCGCGCCGAAGTGAGCGTACCTATAGGCGGAAATGTGAAAGAACTGAAAGTTTTTAACGGTGACAAAGTGAAAAAGGGAGAGGTGTTGGCAGTACTCCAACATCCCGATTATATCGAATTGCAGGAGAACTTCGCCGAGGTGGCAAACAAACTGGAGTATCTTGAAAAAGAATACGAACGACAGAAAGAACTGTTTGAAAACAACGTCGGGTCAGGAAAGAGCTATCAGCAGTCGAAGGCGGATTACAACATTGCAAAAGCAAAATATGAAGGGCTTAAAGCAAGACTACAGCTGTTGAACATATCTCCCGGAAAGGTGAAGGAGGGGAAGATATCGCCGGACGTAAATGTGTTATCTCCCATTGACGGTTATGTGAATGATATCAAAATTAAGGTGGGCACCTATGTTGACCCTAAGGATATAATTTTTGAAATAACCGACAATAGTGCCGTTCACGTTGACTTTTTGGTTTATGAAAATGATGTTAGTCTGATAAAGAAGGGTCAGAAGGTGCACTTTACCGTTGCAAGCCTGCCGGGAAAAGAATTTATGGCAACAATCTTTGCCGTTGAAAAACAATTCGAGAAAAATTCCAGGGCAGTACATATTCACGCCGCAATTGATAACAGCGACCCTGCACTGATACCCGGAATGTATGTCTCGGGACATATTCATACCGACGAACATATGACACGCGCTCTGCCTGACGATGCCATAGTATCTGAAGGGACAAAATATTTTATATTCATCGTTGATAATTCCGTTGCCGAAAGAGATGACCATAACAACAAGGAAGCAGATCATACTCACAACGGAAATGACGGGGATATTAAAGCATTCAAAATGGTGGAGATTATTCCGGGACGAAAAGATGACGGATTCACCGAAGTCAGGTTCATCAATGATTTACCTGAGGATACCGAAGTGGTGCTAAATGCGGCTTATTACCTATTGGCCGATATGAATAAAGAAGAAACCGAGCACGAGCATTAAACTAATGATTATGAAAAAGAAAATTCTATTTTTTACAGGAATACAGATAATAATATTGTTGTTAACCGGTTTTAATTTTATAGAAAAAGACAAAGAATCCGTTTATAGTTACCTCAATACATGTGAAAGACCTGTGAAAGACCTGTAAAAGAAAATAATGTAATGAAGAGAGGCAGATGTGAAAACTAAAATTTTTTGATGTAATGGATACTATATTAAAAACAATATTTCACCTGAATAAAATGGACTGTCCTTCGGAAGAAAGGATGATAAGAATGAAACTCGAAGGTTTTGCCGGTATTAAAGAGCTTGAGTTTGATCTTGAAAACCGTGATTTGACAGTCATTCATCAAGACAGCGCGGCAAAGATAGAGAATGCCGTAAAAGAGCTTGACCTTGGATTAACCGAAGTTAACACCTTTGAAGTTGACGGTTATATCAAAAGGGATACCTCCGGCGATTCCCGCGACAGAAGATTATTGTGGACAGTGCTTTGGATAAATCTAGGTTTTTTCATTGTGGAAATGACCACCGGATTAATTTCACGTTCCATGGGGCTTGTTGCCGACTCGCTGGATATGCTTGCCGATGCGGTTGTTTACGGACTGAGCCTGTGGGCAATAGGAGCTGCAACCCTCAGAAAGAAAAAAGTGGCTACAATGAGCGGGTATTTCCAAATTTTACTTGCGTTATTAGGAATGATTGAAGTGATAAGGAGGTTTGCAGGTGATGAGGCAATGCCCGACTTCAGAATGATGATCACGGTTTCCATCCTCGCTCTGATTGCCAACTCCGTTTCGCTTTACCTTTTGCAGAAATCGGGAAACAAAGAAGCACATATGAAGGCAAGTATGATATTCACGTCCAATGATGTGATAATAAATATCGGAGTTATTCTGGCAGGTGTTCTGGTTTTTTACACAAATTCAAAATATCCCGACCTGATAATCGGTGGTGTTGTCTTTTTGATTGTTGTCAGAGGTGCTATAAGGATATTAAAATTGGGAAAGTAATGTGTTATCTGAACAAATAACCAAAACAATTGTTAACAAGCTATCAATAAAAATATTATTAATTATGATCATCGGAATATTAAAAGAGGTACCACCTGAAAAAAGAGTGGCACTATTACCGGAAGCTATTTCCGCATTGAAGGAACTGAAGACGGATATTCTAATTGAAAAAGGGGCGGGAGAAGGTGCTTTTGCGGATGACAAACAATATACTGAAGCGGGAGGACAAATAATGTCGAGGGAGGAAGTTTATGAAAGATCCGATATGATCTTAAAAGTAAACATTCCAAATGAAGATGAGATAAAAAAACTCAGGCCTGAACAGGTTTTGACCGGGACATTAAATCCGTTAATGAACCGGGAGATTGTTTCAAAGCTCAGAGAGAAAAACATTACGGCATTCAGTCTTGATGCGGTTCCGCGAATAACAAGGGCACAGGCTATGGATGTATTGTCGTCAATGGCAACGGTAGCCGGATACAGAGCTGTTTTGGAAGCGGCATTTAATCTTCCCACATTTTTCCCTATGTTTATGTCGGCTGCCGGAACAATTAAACCGGCAAAGGTGTTAATCCTCGGTGCCGGAGTTGCCGGATTGCAGGCCATAGCCACGGCACGAAAACTCGGTGCCGTTGTCGAAGCTTTTGATGTTCGTTCGGCGGTAAAAGAGGAGGTGCAAAGTCTCGGAGCAACATTTGTGGAAGTGGAAGGTGCCGTTGACGACAAATCGGCAGGCGGATATGCCGTGGAGCAATCCGAAGAGTTTAAAAAGAAACAGGGAGAACTGATTCAGGAGCACGCTCTTAAATCGGATGTGGTAATTTGCACGGCTCAAATTCCGGGTAGAAAAGCTCCTCTGCTTGTAAAAAAGGAAACGGTCGAAAATATGAAACAGGGTTCCGTGATAATTGACCTTGCAGCCTCAACAGGCGGTAATTGCGAACTGACCGAAAATGATAAAACGGTTGTACACAACGGCGTGAAAATAATCGGAAACTCAAACTATCCTTCGGGAATGCCGGTGGATGCAAGCAGAATGTACGGCAAAAACCTCATTAACTTCATTAAACTGATAATTGATGAAGAGGGTAATATGAACCTGAACTTTGAGGATGAGATAGTCAAAGGGGCTTGTATCACACATGATAAGGAAATAATCAACGAAAGAGTAAAATCAATATTTGAATAAAATTTTTTAATTATGGATAGCGTATTAATCTATTTCTACACTTACAAAGAGGCTATTTTCATAATAGTCCTGTCAATATATCTCGGAATCGAGGTAATTTCCAATGTTCCGTCCGTATTGCATACCCCGTTGATGTCGGGTGCCAATGCCATTAGCGGTGTTATTATCATCGGCGGAATAATTCTGGTCGGGCATAGCGACGTAACACATTTTTCGGCCGGACTTGTGGTTGGAATATTTGCAGTGCTGTTCGCTACGCTCAATGTTGCAGGTGGTTTTGCAGTTACCGACAGAATGCTTGAAATGTTTAAAAAGAAAAAGAAATAAAAATGGATAAGATACTGACAACATACAACGGACAAGAGTTTACCGTTGGCGGGGCAATACTTGAATTCAGCTACCTTCTTGCTGCCATTCTGTTTGTTTACGGTTTGAAATTGCTGAGCAGACCCGAAACGGCACGAAAAGGAAATTTTTGGGCTGCTGCAGGAATGGTTTTGGCAATGATTACTACTTTGCTGCTTCATACCGATGCCGGAGGAAACAGAATAGGAATTACAAACGCTGTTGTGATAATCATTACCGTTGCCGCAGGTTCGGTTTTGGGGCTTGTCATCTCCAAACGTGTAAAAATGACGGCTATGCCGCAACTTGTTTCATTCTTCAATGCTACCGGAGGACTTGCCTCGGCACTTGTGGGATTGCTTGAGTTCTCGAATCCCCATAATCAATCATTGCTTGTAACACTACTCGGACTGATAGTCGGGTCAATAGCTTTCAGCGGAAGTATGATAGCTTACGGTAAACTCGACGGCAAAATAGGCAATATGGGAGCTGCATATATGAAATATGTTAACTTCTTGATATTGGCAGGATTAACAGTGCTCACAATCTACATTCTTATGCAACCCGATCCGCATTCGGTAGGTGTTTTCGTATATATTTTGTTTGCGGCAGCCCTAATCTACGGAGTTTTATTCGTGATGCCCATCGGAGGTGCCGATATGCCGGTAGTAATTTCGTTGCTCAACTCCTTAACGGGGATAGCTGCGGCTCTTGCAGGTTTCATATACAGTAATGAAGCTATGATACTCGGTGGTATTCTCGTAGGTGCAGCCGGTTCAATTCTTACTCTCCTGATGTGCAAAGCAATGAACCGCTCTCTGCTGAGTGTGATAATCGGAGGATTCGGCGGAGGCAGCTCTGCCGAGGGTGATGAAGGCGGCACAATCAAGGAAATTTCCGTTTCGGATGCAGCAATTTTGCTGGCCTATTCCAAAAAGGTGGTGGTAGTGCCCGGTTACGGTCTGGCAGTGGCACAGGCACAGCATACTGTTCATGAACTGGAAAAACTGCTTGAGAGTAAAGGCGTTTCGGTGAAATTCGGAATTCATCCGGTAGCGGGAAGGATGCCCGGACATTTGAATGTTCTTCTTGCCGAAGCTGATGTTTCCTACGACAAACTTGTGGAGATGGACGAAATAAATAAGGAGATGGAAACAACGGATGTGGTTATTGTTGTAGGTGCCAATGATGTTGTCAATCCTTCGGCTAACGACCATCCGGGAAGCCCCATTTACGGAATGCCGATTATCAATGCGGAGCAGGCAAAGAATGTGATTGTTATGAAACGCGGAATGGGTAAAGGTTATGCAGGTATTGAAAATCCACTTTTCTTCCGCGACAATACCCGTATGCTTTTCGGTAATGCCAAAGACTCTATTCAGAAACTTGTAAATGAGGTGAATACGCTTTAGATCCCACTATGATCGGAGCATCCAAGCACGGCCTTTGCCTCTTGTTGGTGATGTCACCAACAAGGAATACTCCGAAAAAGCCCGAAGTATGAGACCGTCTCTTTCAAAGGGCTGTTCTGGATTTGGTAATGAATTACCTTTTGTGGGATTTAGTGTCTTTTGTGTTTTAATTTTTTTCACCACGAAAGCACAAAAACCACAAAAATGTTAGTTTTGCTTCAGAGGTTTCATTTTTCGACAAATCTCCTGTCTGTTAGGGATTGCAAATCCCATAATATTTATACTAAACGCATAAACTTTACTATGGTAAATTTTTATACCCTGCTGACTAAATTCTGTATGATATAGAGTATTCGTGTTTTCTCGTTCAGTATCAGTTTTTTTTCGGATTATCTTGCGCGCAAGCCTTTCCCTAAAATCCGAAAAAGCCCGAAGTGTTGCAAATATATCAAAAAAAAGTGAAAAATTCGTGGAAATAAAAAACCCCGTCCAATACGGAACGGGGCTTTTATTCTGATTACAAGAGAATTATTTTATCTCACTAAAGTATTTCATAAACTGAATACGCTCAAAGATATCGGGATTCTCCGATTTCTCCTGACTTAGCTTACCTTTGAACTGATCAATGTAAAGGAAACCTTTTTTATCCATCCATTTGTCAATGGTTTTTTTCATCTCAAGTATGTACTCAGGTCCGTTCTTATAAATTGCCGAAGCAACCTGCACGGCACTTGCACCTGCAAGAATTTGCTTGATAACGGCTTCTCCGTCGTGAACACCGTTAGAAGCGGCAAGGTCGCAGCTAACCCTTTTCCCGAGAATTCCAATCCAGCGAAGTGAATTGTGCATCTCTTCAGGTGTACTGTAAATACTTGCATGAGTAACCTTAATATTCTCAATATCAATATCAGGACTTGAGAAGCGGTTAAAAAGGACCACTCCGTCGGCACCCTTGTCGGCAAGAGTTTTAATAACAAACCCAAGATTTGAAAAGTACTGGCTTACCTTTACGGCAATTGGAATATTAACCTCTTTTTTAACTTTCTCCAGAATATCATAATACATTTTATCAATATCGTGACAATCTTTCTCAAGGCTGAACGGCATTATAAAAATGTTCAGTTCAAGAGCGTCGGCACCTGCTTTTTCAATATCCCTTGCAAAGGTTGTCCACTCCTGTGATGTCACACAGTTAACGCTTGCTATAACAGGGATGTTGACCGACTTTTTTGCATTTGAAATAAGGTCAAGATAGTGGTTAAGCTCTTTTTCCTTAACGTGCAGATCAATGTAGTCGAAGGTTTCGGAATAATCGGCATACATCATACCGTTTTGCCGAGCTTTTTTCATTTTGTAATCAGCTTCACGCAGAATCTGCTCTTCGAAAAGCGATTTTAAAACAACGGCACCAGCCCCGTTTTTCTCAAGTTCAATAATTTTCTCAACCGAATCGGTAAGTCCCGAACTTGCAACTATAATAGGATTACTTAATGTAAGTCCGAGATATTTTGTTGTTAAATCAGCCATTTTATTTTGATTTAATGTTTATGCACAAGATAAAAGACAAAAGTTAAATATAAAATGTTCAACAATTTCTTTTATCCATTGCCATATTTATTTTTTCACTTTTTCCTGTAAATATTTATGCATTCCGGCTGCTGCTTTACGTCCGTCACCCATAGCAAGGATAACAGTAGCGCCTCCACGTACAATATCACCTCCTGCAAAAAGCTCGGGAATTGATGATTGCATCGTATCTTTATCAACTACTATTGTACCCCAGTCGGTCATTTTCAATTCGGGGATACTACTTGGGATTATAGGATTTGGAGAAACACCGACACTAACTACAACCGTATCAACCTCAATTTCAAATTCCGAATCCGGAATAGGATATGGCCTTCTTCTGCCTGAGGCATCAGGTTCGCCAAGCTCCATCTTTTGTATTCTTACCTTATTGACCCTTCCCTTCTCATCAGCAAAATATTCCACCGGATTGTGAAGTGTCATAAACTCAATACCCTCTTCCTTGGCATGCTTCACCTCCTCAAGACGTGCGGGCATCTCTTCTTCCGAACGACGGTAAATGATCATTGCTCTTTCAGCACCAAGACGTTTGGCTGTTCTTACAGAGTCCATAGCAGTATTACCACCGCCTATAACAGCTACATTTTTACCTGATAATACGGGAGTATCATATTCGGGATTTGCCGCATTCATCAGATTAACACGGGTCAGATATTCATTTGACGAGAATATTCCGTTAAAGTTTTCTCCAGGAATATTCATAAATCTTGGCAAACCGGCACCACTTCCAATAAAGAACGCTTCAAATCCCTGAGCTTTCAGATCTTCAATACCGGCGGTTTTCCCGACTATGAAATTTGTTCTGAATTTAACACCCATCTCCCTCATAACATTAATCTCAACATCCACTATTTCGTTAGGAAGCCTGAATTCGGGGATACCATACTTAAGCACACCTCCGATTTCGTGCAAAGCTTCGAAAACGGTAACATCATAGCCAAGTTTACGAAGGTCGCCGGCAGCACTAAGACCAGCAGGCCCCGAGCCGATAACGGCAACTTTAATTCCGTTGGATTCGGCAACTTCGGGAATGGCAATACTACCGCTATTCCTTTCAAAGTCAGCTGCAAAACGTTCAAGATGGCCTATTGCCACAGCCGGTTTTTTAAGGCTTATTGTATAAAAACAGTTGTTTTCACATTGTTTTTCCTGCGGACAAACTCTTCCGCAAACAGCAGGCAGAGCATTAGTCTCTTTTAACACAACTGCTGCGCCGAGAAAATCATGTGCATCAATTTTCTTAATAAACTTGGGTATATTAATTCCAACCGGACAACCTGAAATGCAGGTAGGATTGGGACAATCGAGGCAACGTTGAGCTTCAAGAAGTGCCATATCTTCAGTCAATCCGAGATTGACTTCCTCGATATTTTTATTCCTTATATTTGGGTCGCGCTCAAGCATTTCGACACGCTCTCTCGAAGTCCGTTCTTTTGCCTTCAAGGACTTACGAAGTTCGGCCCGCCATTCCTGGGCGCGTTCTGTCTTCAGATATTCTGCTACTTTTTCCATTTTATTGAACGGTTTTTAAATAATTTTCATAAGCTTCCATTTCCTGCTCCCTGTAAGCACCGAGACGAGATAACATCAGGTCGAAGTCAACCTCGTGTGCATCAAATTCAGGGCCGTCAACACAGACGAACTTTGTTTTTCCACCGACAGTGATTCGGCAGGCACCACACATCCCCGTACCGTCAACCATAATGGTATTCAGACTGGCATAGGTTTTAATATTGTATTTTTTTGTGGTTAAAGAGGCAAATTTCATCATAATGGCAGGGCCGATAACAACGGAGAGATTAACTTTTTCGCGGTTTATCACCTCCTCCATACCATGGGTAACAAGTCCTTTTTTTCCGTAAGAACCGTCGTCGGTCATTATTATAACTTCGTCGGAGAACTCCCTCATCTGTTCCTCAAGAATAACAAGGTCTTTTGAGCGCGCCGCCAACACCGTAATCACTTTATTACCCGCTTTTTTAAATCCTTCGACAATGGGAAGCAAAGGAGCAACTCCAACACCTCCGCCGGCACAAAGAACCGTCCCTACTTTTTCGATATGTGTAGCTTTCCCAAGAGGGCCTACCACATCGTGAATGAAGTCACCTTCCTCAAGTGCAAGCAACTTGGCGGATGTAACTCCGACTTTTTGAACAACCAGAGTGATTGTTCCTTTTTCGTTATCCGAAGATGCAATCGTCAGAGGGATTCTTTCACCCTTTTCGTCTATCCTGATGATTACAAAATGCCCGGGTTTACGCGACACCGCAATCTCAGGAGCTTCGATGACTATCTTTGCAACATTCTCCGAGAAAAACTCCTTTTCAACTATTTTATTCATCGTTTATATATGTTTACTATTGCTTTTATTATTAAAGCCGGCAAATGTATATAATTTTTATAGATATAAAAACAGGATTTGAACCGACAGAAAAACACTGCTGAAAATCAAGTTGTTATAATTTCAATTTATATTAGGTCTAATTTATAAATAAAGAAGTGCTTAACTATAATTACCGATAAAATAATCAATATATTCGGGAATCTTTGTCCCGAGATAGTAAGGCATATTCATCAAGATATAGGGTTTTCCGGCCGGGGTTTTTGCTTTTTCAATAATAAATTGCCCTCCATATATTCTAACCGCATAAGAGTGATCAACCCGATCAATAAACTGATGTAAAGACTTTAAACTTCCGGTTGCCCCCGACTTGACTTCAATTGGAATTACCATATTTTTATAAGAATAAACCAAATCAACTTCCGAGGAAGCCTGATTTTTTTCCCGAACCCAAAAATACGGTTTTTTATCCCTGACCGTATTTAGCGAGATAAGTTCCTGAGTTAATAAATGAGGTATGAGTGCTCCTTTAAATGAAGCGCTCAAGTCTTTCTTTCCAATCATACCTGCCTGAATTTCCAGAGCATAATTAACCAATCCGGTATCTAAAAATTGCAGTCTGGGAGCCTTTTTAATATCCGGTTTTACAGGCACCTCCATATCGGTAGTAGGATAAATAAGTTGAATAATCCTTGCATCACTCAATTTCAACATAGCTTCTTTTACTTCACGAGACCGATAGTTGGAATTTCCGAAATTTTGGAATTTTATTCTTTTATCCAAATATAAATGAGCGGTTGAAATAATATGCTTTATCACATTCCTTTCCGAAGGAGTGTTGGAATATTTTTCAACATCATTCCGGTATGTACTCCAAATGCTTTCATATATCTTAGGCAGGTAGGTGAAACTCTTTTTCTCATTAAATATTTTTACTATCTCGGGCATACCTCCGATTATTGCATATTCATTGAATAAATCAAGTAATGTATTGTGAGCAAAGGTATTAACAGGTATATGATTCAATTGTTCTCTTGCTGTATTATGCCCTATCGCTTCCAAATATTCGGAAAAATTTAACGGATGAAGGTACATATATTCAATCCGCCCAACCGGAAAACTTTGTACCTTTTTAATGGCAAATTCAAGTAAAGAACCCGCTGCAATGACATTTAACAGAGGGTAGTCCTCATAAAAATACCGTAACAATTTTATTGCAGATGGTGATTCTTGAATCTCATCAATAAAAAGAAGCGTATTTTTTGCTTCGTCAATCGGAATGTTATGTGTGAGAAAAAGAGATTCAACAATAGTTTTGATATCATCGTAACTTTCAAAAAACAATCTATCCGATGATTTTTCCAGATTTAAAGATATGTAATGTTTATATGTATTTGCAAAAGCATCAATTACAGTAGTCTTCCCAACTTGCCTGGCACCCCTGACTACTAACGGTTTGCGATTATCATCATTTTTCCAATTAAAAAGATATTCCGATATTTTTCTCTTAAAAACCATAATTTTAAATATCATTTGTTATAAAATAAGGGCAAAATTACTAAATTTTTGTAACAAAATAAAGGCAAATTCAGTAATTTTTTGTAACAAAATAAGGGCAGTTTACCTCTTTTCTATCTTTATTACCCATGCATAATCGCAGGGAGGATTATTTCTTAGTTTTTCGGGAATAGATACCTCAAAACCATTTCCGGTTCTTTTCCAATTTAAATCTTTTCCCGTACCCAACAGTGTCGCTTTTGCCCCTTTTTCAGGATAAAGTGCCGATAATCCTATAACTTCCGGCATCTTTGTTTCATCTTTTTCTGCAAGATAGATAAGATATAAAGTTCCGTCTTTTTTCTCTGTAATACAGACTTGTCCCTCTTTGTAGGGTTCAACGGCCCTTGTTTCGTAGATAGCCTCACCGTTAATTTTCATCCAGTCACCCATTGCCGAAAGCATTTTGTATGCGCTGTCGTCCCATTGCCCGTCGGGTCCGGGCGCGATATTCAGTAATAAATTTCCTCCTTTCGACACTATATCGGCAAGAAGATGCACCAGCTTACGTGGCGACATATATTTTGCACCGGGAGTCCACGACCAGCCACCTCCCGCAATAATGCACGATTCCCAAGGATATGGCAAAGCTTTTTCGGGGACACGGTTTTCGGGTGTCAGATAATTTTGATTTTTACCGGGGACAGCTCTGTCAACCACAATCAAACCGGGTTGTTTTTCTCTGACTTTCTTAACCAGTTCGTCCATTCTGATATCCTGATTTACCATTGTGGTTTTTGTAAAACCGGTTCCGGGATTTTTGGAAAAGTTTTCATAATAACCAGCTATTTGTGTTGAATCCTTTTTTCGCACCCAGCCTCCGTCAAGCCACAAAATGTCCATTTTGCCGTACTCCGTCATCAATTCCAATATTTGATTATGGGTAAACCGAACATATTTCTCCCACTTTTCAGGATAGGCGGCAGGATCGTAATTCACATTTCTATCCTTGGGCGGAAAGTAAGACCACCAATAATCGTCGCAATGCCAGTCGGGCTTTGAAAAATAGGCTCCTGTCCACAAACCTTCCTTTCTGAAAGAAGAAAATATCTCCTTAGCTATGTTTGCTTTGGGATTTGTGTGAAACGGACATCCTTTGTCGGTAATCTTATAATCGGTATATTTGGAATCGAACATACAGAATCCGTCGTGATGCTTGGTGGTGAAAACAACATAACGCATTCCGGCATCCTTTGCCGCTTTTGCCCAACGGTCAGGGTCAAAATCAACCGGATTAAAAGTTGTTTTAAGATTTTCATACTCTTTGACGTATTCAAAATAGTTATCGGGATGTTCACCTTTTTTTCTCTCACACCAACCGTAATCCTCGGGGCAAATAGACCACGACTCCACAATACCCCACTGGCTGTAGGTGCCCCAGTGCATTAATAATCCGAATTTCAAATCCTGCCACTCCTCAAGTTTTTGTTGTACAAGTGTGTCAGGGTCGGGCACGTATTGTTGCCGGTGATGCTGAGCCGACAAACTGAAAATGTTTATCAGAATAAAAACGGATAGAAGATTCGTACGTTTCATTTCTTAAATACCTGTTAATCAATATATTATCTTTAAAAAGATATTTCACTTTACTAATATCTCTACCTCCTGCAATATTTCAGCGGAATTTTTACCCGCACCAATAAAATATCTTCCTGCCGGAGTTATATATTCTTGTTTTTCAGAGTTCCATCTTGCAAAGGATTTAACAGGAATTTTCATTTCAACCGTTTCCTGACTATTCTTTCTTAAAAAGGCCCTTTTAAAACCGGCAAGCACTTCAACGGGGTCATCAGGTGCCGGATTGGCTTTCCTTGCATATACCTGTATCACCTCCTCACCGTCCATAGGGCCTTTGTTTGACAACTTAACCGAAAGTGTTATTGTATCGGCATTAGCATATATATTTTTCGCCGTATTGATTCCGTCAAAAGAGAATGCGGAATAACTCAAACCGTATCCGAAAGGATAAAGGGGTTCACCTCTGAAATATTTATATGTACGTCCTTCCATACTGTAATCCTCAAAGGGCGGCAGATCGGATGTTGATTTATAAAAAGTTACGGGTAAGCGCCCCGAAGGGTTAATATTGCCGAAAATTATATCGGCAACCGCACTACCACCTTCTTCGCCGGGATACCAGACGAATAAGATGGCATCGGCAAGGTCTTCTACTTCCCCGAGAGCTATTGCGCTACCACCTGTTACAACGACTATCAAAGGTTTGTTTTTTATCATTGCACGCATCTTTTTCACATACTTAACCTGATTGGGAGGAAGCTCTATTTTCTTTCTGTCTCCTCCGTACGGATTAAGCATCGCATCTCCCTCTTCTCCTTCAAAAAGTGAGTTTATACCTATGCAAACAACAACAGCATCGGCCATTCCGGCTTCCCAAAAACCTCTCATTAGCGAATCATTATGGAACAGAAAACCCTGCGAATACCCGACTGTGGTTCCCTTTCCCGCTCTATCGGTAATACCCTCAAAAATAGTTACCATATTTTTGGAAAACCCGTTATAGTTTCCCAGCAGCGAAGTAACATCAAGAGCAGTGGGACCAACCACAAGCAGATTATTCAAGGTGTCACTGTTTATGGGAAGAATTCCGTTTTTGTTTTTAAGCAAAACGATTGATTTTCCGGCCGTTTCAAGTGCAAGTTTGCGATGCTCCTCACTGTCAATGACATCAGCAGGAATTTTGGAATAGGGTACCATATCATCGGTGTCGAAAAGTCCGAGTTTGAAACGGGTTCTCAACATAGGTCGCAAATCTTTATCAACAATGCTTTCGTCAATCAATCCCGAGTCAACGGCAGCAGGAAGATATTTGTAAAGATAGCCACAATTAAGGTTAACACCGGCTTTGGCAGCCATTGCAGTGGCTTGCACTCTTTCAACGACCACCTTATGACGTGCCCGGATATCGTCAAGTGCCCAGCAGTCGGAAACCACATGCCCTTTAAATCCCCATTCTTTCCTTAAGATTGTATCAAGCAAAAAACCGCTTCCGCAGCAAGGTTTGTCATAAGTTCTGTTATAGGCACACATCACCGACTCAACCCCGGATTTAACAAGCGCCTCAAAAGCAGGCAGATATGTTTCCCTAAAATCCCTTTCCGAGGGTAAAGCATTGAACCTGTGCCGGATTTTCTCAGGGCCGCTGTGTACGGCAAAATGTTTGGCACATGCCGATACTTTCAGATATTCGGGATTATTGCCCTGCAAACCCTTTACAAAAGCAACACCGATTTTTGAAGTTAGAAAGGGATCCTCCCCGTAAGTTTCCTGTCCCCTGCCCCATCGCGGGTCTCGAAAAATATTAATATTCGGTGTCCAAAATGATAGCCCGGAATATTGCGACCTGTTTCCCTTTCCGACGGCAAGGTGATGTTTTGCCCTGGCTTCATCCGATATTGCATCGGCAACCCTGAAGATCAAATCATCATCAAAAGTGGCAGCCAGACCGATTGCCTGTGGAAAAACCGTAGCCTCTCCCGCCCTTGCAACACCGTGAAGACATTCGTTCCACCAGTTATATGCCGGTATCCCGAGACGTTCGATTGCAGGACTGTTATAAAGCATCAGAGATGCCTTTTCCTTTAAGGTTAACCTTCCTATCAAATCATCAATACGTTCGTCAACCGGTAAAGCGGGATTTTGGAACGGATAGTCAAAGGTTTTCTTTTCAACTTCATTGTTGCAAGCTAAAAGAAACAGAAGTAAAATAAAAGTGGAAAGAGGAATTCTTATTACCTGAATGAGATATATCTTCACCATTTTTATCGGGTTATATTTTTCCCGTAAAAGTACAATTTATTTTATTCGGATTAATGTTACGTACGATTTTATGAGAATTTACAGGGAAAGAAAGGTCACTCTTCGATTTCGCTCAGAATGACAATAAAAAACCTCTGCAAGAAAATATTCCCGCAGAGGTCAGTTTAATTAAATATTAAATAAATTTTATGAAAAAAAAATTTACTTTGAAGTGAAAAAGTCCGGCTTAAAAATCAACATCATCCAGCCCCAGTTACTTGTCTCCGATTTACTTCCGTTCTTAACCATCTCCATGGTTTCGGTAGCAAACATTTGAGAATAACCTGCCTTAAAAGATAATGCTTTGTTAATCTTATATCCCAGTGCAAAATCAATTTCCGTACCCAATCCGCTGTTAAAATCTTTCGGATTTCCCTGATCATCAACACCTTTAACAGTTGCAGCAGACATAAAATAATGAGGAATCAGCATAGCCGAAAATTTATCCTTTTTAAATTTAAGCGGAATGTAAATATCAACCAGTCCGGTTTTACCGCCGTAGTTACCAACATAGAAGTAGTCCATCCAACCGTTGAATTTATGATTTGTTCCGTAAAACGGCGTGAACGACCGGTCCGTTTTATCGGCAACACCTATTTCGTCACTTGGAGTACCTGAAAGATATTCAAATCCGGCTCCCACGGAAAAGGTATTCATAGCATAGGAAGCATCAGCGGCAAAATAGAGTGCCGAAAGGCTCTTGTTAGCTTTGTTTTTTCCTCCCTGATAATAAAATGCAGCATTTGCTTTCAGTTTACCGCCTTTATAAGAAATCCTGGGTCCTATTGTCTGACTGTAAGAGATTTTTTGTTTTATGTTGTTAGTGTCGGAATCGTCGGTATATTCAAGACCGTTGTTCAGGAATAGGAAACTGACACCCAACTTGTTAAAATCACCGTGATACCATAAATACTGTAGTGCTTTATAGTTTTTAAGGTCGTAATCAACTCTGTACTGCGATTCCTTAATGGCATTCAAAGCCACACCAAAATGGATTTTATGTTTGCCGGAACTGTATTTAACAATAGCGGCATCGTGGCTTCTTGCCTGCTGTGTCCAGTTAACGGCACCGAAAATACGCTGGTCATCATAAGATATTTCCTGGCGCCCCACTTTAAGCGAAACATTCTTAAACAAAGTCATCTCACCCCAGGCTTCGTGAATGGAGGTTCCGTTAAAATCGGATTTGTTAAGCTGGGAAACATCACCCCAAACCCTGACATCCTGAAGGCTGAAACCTATTTTGAAAAGGTCGCTTGAATATTTAAAATTCAATG
>JALSSR010000004.1 GCA_026984135.1 Bacteroidales bacterium | reverse complement strand
TACGCTTCAAGGTTGCTGACAGGTCGAGCCTGTGATAGTCGGGCATTCTGTATCCGTTACGGCTGCTGAAGACCGGGACATAAATGTTTCCGAACTCAAACTTACCTGTCGGAAAAGTTACTGCCGAGCCTGTTGAATAGACCCAGGTAGCACCTAATGAAACCCGCCTGCTCAAATCGTAGGTGACAACAATTGAAATATCGTTAGGCCTGTCGTAAGTGGCAGGATACCAGTTATTTTTATTGATGCCGTTAATTTTTTTCTCTGTTTTTGACAATGTATAACTCACCCATCCCGAAAACTTGCTGAAATTATACCTTGCCAGAAACTCAAGACCGTATGCACGTGCTTCACCGTATCGCAGTTCACCTTCGAGGTATTTATTGAGCAGAAGTTCTGCATGATCTTTAAAGTCAAGTGCATTATCAATTTTTTTATAGTATGCTTCCACAGAGGTTTCAATTCTGTTTTGCGAGAAGTTCCTGAAATATCCGAGCGAAAACTGGTCGGCAATTTCGGGTTTAACATTTGGTGATGACGGAAACCAGATGTCGAGAGGTGTACCTGCGGTGGAGTTTTGTGCAAGATGAACATATTGCCTTGTTCTTGAATAACTTGCTTTTACAGATGATTTCTCATTCAGCAGGAATACAATGCCCAGCCGCGGCTCCAACCCTCCGTACGGGCTGAAAAAAGCCCCTGCACTATAAACAGTTGAGTCGGTAACTTTGTCATTATTGTCAAAATTATAAATTGTTGAAGGTCCCACATTTTGAAAAAAGGAATAGCGCAAACCGTATTTCAGGGTAAACCTGCCTGCCTTTTGCTCATTGCTGATATAAATCCCGGATTCCAGCGCATTTATATCGGGAACCACATATTCGTTAAGTACCGACTCTTCACCGAGACCTTTTGCCGTCCCGGGTTTAAACATATGATATATTGAACTTGCTCCGAATTTTATGGTGTTATTTGAGTTGAGAAAATATGTAAAATCGGCTTTTAAACCCCCGTCGGTCAAATCCGACTTCCACTCAAAGGAGTTGGCCTGTCCTTCGGGAACACCAAGGTTATAGTTAAATCTTGAATAAACAGCCGTGAAATTGGAAAACAGTCTTTGTGAAAAAAGATGGTTCCACCTTGCCGTAATGGTGCTGTTGCCCCATCCCATCTTAAAAAGATTATTTTTAAAAACATCCTTACCGTAATATGCCGATATGAAAATGCGGTTGCTTTTGTCAATATTATAGTTAACCTTCCCGTTGAAGTCATAAAAATAAATTCTTACTTTTCTGTTATCCGGATCGTTGGACAGTTTGAGAAAAAGGTCGGCATAAGTTCTTCTGCCCGAAACAATGAAAGAGGCTTTGTTTTTTATAATCGGGCCCTCCAGAGTAAGACGGCTTGAGATAGTCCCGATGCCACCCGTTCCCGAAAACTTTTTTAAGTTGCCGTCCTTCATTCTGATGTCGAGCAAAGAGGATAACCTGCCACCTGAAAATGCCGGAATATCACCCTTATAGAGCTTCACATCTTTGATGGCGTCATTATTGAAAACGGAGAAAAACCCCATAAGATGCGAGGCATTGTAAACGGTAGCCTCATCCAGTTGTATAAGATTCTGATCCATACTCCCGCCCCTGACACTGTATCCAGAACCGCCTTCGGAAATGGTTTGCACTCCGGGAAGCAAAATGATGGCTTTGATGATATCCACCTCACCCATCATCGCAGGTATCTCCCTGATTGTCTTCATATTCATTTTTATCGAACCCATTTCGATATTAGTCACATTGTCGTTCAGGGCTTTTTCAGTAATAACGACCTCAGACAGCTCCTGATTCTTGACTTTCATCTCAACATTGAGCGTGATACTTCCTGTAAGTTCGATTTTCTTAATGAAATCCTCATACCCCAGAAATGAGAAACGTAAAGTGTAACTTCCCGATTCAAGGGTGATGGAAAAAAATCCGTATTCGTTAGAGGTCGTCCCGGTTTTAATCTCCTCAACATAAACGGTAGCACCAATCAGGTCTTCACCGGTATCCTTATCTTTTATGTGGCCGCTGATTGTGTACTTTCCGGAAGATCCGGGCTTTGCACCAAACCCGGAATCAGGTATTAAAACAGCTAAAGAAAAAAACAATATATAAATGTAAAATATTCTCATTATCTGGAAATAATCTTTTTGCAAAAATAACTTTAATTTATACTGGAAAATAATATGACGAAAATATATGGGAATTATTACATATATTGTATCTTTTTGAAAAGTTTAAGTTTTTAAAAAATATTGAAAATGCCGGGAAAATTTTATAATGATTCATAATTTACCTATTATATTTCCTATCTGTCCAGCCATTTCTTAAAGCTTTGTGTTTTTTCACGTGCAACAATAACGTCGTTATCGTCGGAATGCAATAGTTCTATTTTCAGACGGCTGTTAGTGTAGGAGATGATGTCGGTGAATGAGTTCAGGGAAATGATATAGCGGCGGTTTATCCTGAAAAACTTTTCGGGGTCAACGAGTTTTTCTATTTGTTCCAGTGAATAGTCAATCACATAGTTACGGTCATCCGAAGTGTGTAAGAAAGTTGCTTTTTCAAGACTGTAAAAGTATAGGATGTCATCAACGGGAATGGAGCGGATATGTTCTCCCACTTTTATAACAAATCTCTGTTTGTAATTATCGGTCAACAGATTAAGTACATTATCGAAGATATGTCGTCTCACAATGTTGTCAGTGTTCGGTTGTGTTTTCTTATATTTCTCAATTGCGCCTGTAAGCTCTTCAAGGTCAATGGGTTTAAGAAGGTAATCAATGCTGTTTACTTTAAAGGCGCGTATTGCATATTCGTCGAAGGCAGTTGTGAAAATAACCGGAGATTCGAGTATGGTCTGCTCAAATATCTCAAAACTAAGACCGTCGGCAAGTTGAATATCGAGAAAGGCAAGATCGGGTTGCGGATTGGATTCCAGCCATTTTACCGTACTTTTTACGGAATCGAGTTTCCCCACAACTTCAATTGCAGGATCATATTGTTTTATCAGCTTTTCCAACCTGCGTGCAGCCAATTTTTCATCTTCTATTATCAGAACTTTCATATTATTGTTGTTTTGACAGTAAGGGTAATTTTACAGTAAATTCGTTTTCATTTTCTTCAGTGATTACCTCTTTTTCCGACAAGAAAGCATATCTCGACCTGATATTTTCAAGTCCGATACCTCCTTTGTCTTTAATAACGGATTTCCGTTGTAGATTGTTTTTAATGATGAGGTATTCCTCCTCACAAAAGATTTCAACCTTCAACGGATTTTCCGACGACACGATATTATGTTTAATGGCATTTTCCACAATCATCTGTACCGAGGCGGGAACAACAAATTTATCTTTACCGTTCGCAATGTTGATCTTTACATTCAGATTTTCACCGAAGCGCATCTTTTGCAGAAACGAATATTTTTCGGTAAAGATTATTTCATCTTTCACCGAAACCAATTCATTACCCTCATGTTCAAGGACATACCTGTAAATATCGGATAATTGTTTTATGAATTTTACGGCTGTATCCTTATCCTCGTAAACCAGCGAAGTTAGGGTGTTCAAACTATTGAAAAGAAAATGTGGATTGACCTGATTTTTCAGCGCTTTGTATTGCAGGGCAATGCTTTCGCGTTTCAACTTTTCCTCGTTGACAACCGCTATTCTCCAAAACTTGAAAAATCCTATGGAAATTAATATCGAAGCAATTATTACCGTTATGACAAACTGCACCAAAATCGTATAAAATCCGCTTTCCGTAAATATGTATGAACTCTCCTTGTAAACAAACACCGACCACAGGAAATTGAAAATAACTATTGCGATTATCGTATATATTAACATTGCTCCAAGCTGTATTCTCACTGCCTTAACGGGTTGTTTTTTAATGTCAATCCGTTTTTTGATATAAAAAGCAACCATAACATTTCCCTTCCAGAGAAGCGTTCCTATCAGTGCCGAATAGAGTGCATTAGCCCATATATGTCGCATATAGCTGTCGAAACTGCCGTAGAACAAGAATGAAATTCCCATTCCGAGGAGTGTAACCAACAGGATATCTTTTATGTGTTTCAGGAGAAACCGTACTTTAGTATTTTTTGAATTCATCATTCCGTTTTTTTAATTTGCAAAGATGCTTCAAACGGGAATGAAAATAAAAAATTTTTTACCGGATCGTCGGATTTCGGGGATGGAGTGTAACTCGAATCTTATATCCCTGTGAGACTGTTACTCTTTTATCCTTGAAGTGATGAGATGCGAGTACGAGGCGACCTCGGTATATCACTTTGAAATTGACTTGACAGTAAAGGGCTAAACCGGTAAATTTTCTAACAAATAGAATACTCTTTATTCCTCTTTAAAAATAAGTTTCCTGTACTTTTTCTCGCCCCACAGGTCCATCATCTCTTTAAACTGCTTGTAAGAGGTGACGGGAATATTGTCGGATTTGATTTTTAAAGTTCTAATAACCTTAACCGTATTACCCTTTTGAGCAATGGAGATTGTCATCTCCAGGGCTTTATCTTTACGTTCGATTTTTGAAACCGTGTTCAATACTTTTGCTCCTCCGGGTAATGTTATTGTATAATCGTAGCTTTCGTCAATGGTAAAAGGTACCTGAAGGGGTGTTTCCCTCTCCTTTAACAGACGACTCATCCTCCAGCTTTGCGAGCCTTTTTCGCAATAGGGCAGAGTGTATGTGAAATATCCTGCTTTGCTCTCGGCAGGTTTTTTGTTTTTCAGGTTAAAGGTAATTACGCTACGTTGTTGAGCCGAGTTTTTGAGTTCAAACGATGATACGGGACAGGATATCAGTCTTTTGGCATAAGCCGAATCCTTTAGAAATTCAAAGTAGGGATTTATTTCGTTGGTAAGAGTGAGATCGGCTTTGCCCGAAAGTTTCAGCGAATCATCAAAAACCATTGAGCCTGACATGGTAAGCATATTATCCTGTCGCCCAATCTTTTCAAGTCTCATTTCCTTTTCTGGAACAAGCGCAATAACAATCCTGTTGGCCAGTTCATAAATAAGATTTTGTGGCGAAACGGTAGTTGCCGAAAGATAAAATTGCTGTGTCTCGCGCGGGTTAACCTGTACAAGATACTCGCTTATCAAAGGCAGACAACCTGTATTGTCATCATAAAACTTTGCAGGAAAGGTTATTACGGGATTGGCATTTATTCCGGCTTTGCGCAACAGGGCTGTCATCAATATGCATTTTTCAAACTGCGTTCCTCCGTTGCTGTTCCATACATCTGTTGCACTTCTGATTTTCCAGGCCGTATATTTCTGATTCAGCCGATAGTAGTTTACATTTTCCGCAACCGTCTTTTGAATATCCAAAACGGTTTTCAAATCATCTTCGGACTCCTTTTTTATTTTTGCAACGACTTTATTCATTGACTCGCCGGTTTTATATGAGAAAGCATCCTGTTTTATCAAATAATCGTAAACAGTTTTCATATTGACCGTGCTGAAGGTCAAGCGGGGCTCATTACCCGAAAATGCAGGCTGAAAACTTTCGTGCGAACGCTCCCCGATACCCGTAAAGGTAAATGTGTATGTCTTTCCGCCCTTTTTTCCCGTTACTTCGGGACTTGTCCTGATGTTAAACACTTTGTAATTCAGCTCTTTATCGCCCGGAATGTTTACTATTACCAACTCTTTTTCTACGGGTGAAGATTCGCTTATAACCTCATCTCCCATTAGTGCGGGATAATATCCGGCATCGCTGTGCAGGATATATTCAAGCTCTATGGTTGCATTCACCTCAAGTCCGGTGTGCGTAACAACCATCTCCCTGAGGTTGTTGTAATAAGGAGCATTGGCTGCACCGCGGGGCAACACTTCATTAAAAGCGTTGGCCGGTGTTTCTATTACTCTTCCGCCTTCCTGTATGGTACGGCTCATATTAATTTTCAACTGCTGATGGTCGGGATTGTAAACAATGAATGTCTCTCCGTAAAGTCTGTTAAACGAAAAATGTGTAAGCAGTTTAAGTTTTTTATAATAGTGATAATCAATACTGCCGTCATCGTTAAGAGTATATTCCTTAACTATCTTTTGAAAGACAGCATCCGACTTTTTATCGTTTTGGCCGTATGCCGTAAATATTGAAATTGATATGATTATGCTTACTATGGTTTTCATAATTGTTGATTTTCTATATGTTAAAATTTCAATTTTTTGAGATTGATAAAATCACCGGTTCATCCATTATTTTTTTCTGATTTAAAACGGCCTCTTTGAACGAACCCCAGTCTTCGGGATTGTAAATTCTTTTTTTGAATTTCAGGGTTTCCGAAACTTTAACCGTATTTCCTTCAATCTGATATCCGCCCTTGAAGGAAGCTCCCTCGCCGCTTGAAGCAGGAGTTTCGGGGACGTATAAAGCTTTTACACCAAAAGGCAATTCAACGGTCTCCTTTAGGTTTACAAGTCTTGAACAGCGATCGCGAAACTGATATTTGCGATTATCCGGAGTTGTGTTTATATAAAGATGAGACATTGCTCTTTTAAAAACTCCCGACACGGAAAACGGAACGAAAATAATTTCATTTCCGGTGACAACTGCATAATCGGGGATTCGGTATTTAACCGTAATGTGCAGAGGTGCGGAAAGATAGTCCATAGGATTTCCGTAATCCTGACTTATTATTTCAATACGGGGATAGACCGACATCAGTTCTTTTTCAAGGGCAGTACTCCGGTTTGAGCGGTAGTTGCTTGTGAACAGTCTTCTGACGGAAGCATCTTCCTGTCTTTCGGCGTCAATGGTGAATTCACCTTCAAGCGATCCGTCCTTGTTTATTTTGGATTTGCCCGTCAGATTAAAATAATGATTTGCGGCAGGGGAGATAGGGGTGATCATCAGGTCGGCACCTTCGGGAACACCCATAAGGTAGTTTTGTTGCTGTTCCAGGCTCGACCAAAGCTCTCTGACAAAAGGAACCCACGTGGGATCCAGAAGCTCATAATTGCCGTTGCGGTGTTTCACAACAGTTACACTGTGGTTGAACTGGTCGGCAGGGATACGGTCAATGCGCGAGCCTGCCATAGTCATTGCCGGATATGACTCAAAACCGGCAGCTCTGAGCATAGTGATCAGCATACCCGCCTTATCTTTGCATACGCCGCAACGGTCGGTAAAGGTCATCTCTCCTTTGTGCAGAGTGTAGCCTTCGCCTTCACCCATCGAAATTCCCGAATAACGGATATTGTCGGCAACCCAATGTGTCAAAAGTGAAATGGAATCCTCTTCATTTTTAGCATTTGCAAGTATCTCTTTTACTTTGGCATCAATATCGGGAGCCGATTCAAAACTGCCGAAATCCTCATTTACCTTATAAAACCACAATGATTTGGCTTTCCAGTCGGGACTGGTGGAGAGTAACAGCTTGGGAAATTCGTCCGATGGAGAAACCATATTAGGCTCGCGGTCGGGTTGAGTGTAGTTCTCTTTTGTGAATGTGTAAACCCACTTGCCGTCAACAAGTTCGGCAGAGGAGCGCACATCTCCGTTATAAACTTTATATTGCAGCAGTTTATCGGTAGGTATTCTTACACGGTAAACCTTTTCCATAACGGGTTGACTGCTCCAGAAGTGTACAATATCATAAAAATGTCCCTTCATGGGAGGAATGTATTTATCGTCGTCTCCGTTTTCACCGGCAAGCAGAGCATAGGTAAATCCTTTTCTGAAAAGGAAAACCTCCACGGCATCTCCGGGTTCAAGTCTGCCCACTTCAATCATCTTTTCGCGGGCACCCCAGTAGATGGCACGAGCAGGAGCAGGATAATCCATAACCTTTGAAGTGTCAAGGTTTTCAATTTCTCCCGATTTACGGTAAATGTTAACACCTCTAATCTCAACATAAGCCGAAAGCGGGTCGTATCCGAATTTAATGACCGCATTGCTTTTTGCACCCTTCTCGTTCAGAACTTTGAAAAGTCTGTGGATGTTAACATAACTGAGACCGGACTCCCTGACATCAACATTTGTGCTGTCAAAAATTGTCAAAGTGTGTTTGCCGGGATAGTCGGCAGCGTCTCCCGAATTTTTTATGAGTTCTTTGATTTGCGGGTTTGCTAAAAGAAGATATCCCCCAAAAAGAAACATCACGGAAAAGAATATTTTTTTCGTCATTTTCAGAGTTTTTAATGAAGTCGTAAAACTACAAAATATTTTTTATTAAAAAGATATTAACAATAGTATTTTAAAGCAATTTATAAACATACATTTGTTGCTGCAAAGAATTGTAATATTTAATTAAAGTAGGATTATGAAAAAGAAGTTTTATCTTATTAATACAGTGCTGATTGCATCTGTAATGATGCTTGTCAACAGTTGTGTTACAACAAAATTACCGGACAGTTATTCCGTGAATCCCGAGGTTCTTGAAGCCAAAGGAGGTAAAGTTGCATTTACCGTTAACGGTACAATTCCCGAAAAATCCTTCCATAAAAAAGCTGTTGTGGAGTTCCATCCCTATATTCAGTATGACGGAAAAACACAGGATTTGAAGAAATTCGTACTCAGAGGAGAGAAGACAGAAGGTGAAGGTACCGTTATCAATTCCAAAACAGGTGGCTCATTTACTTACAGCGATGAGTTTGACTATACTGATGATATGCGGGCTTCCGAACTATGGGTTAAAGCAACTATTACAAAAGGGAAGAAGGTTATTGAAACCGACCCTGTAAAATTGGCCGACGGAATAATCACAACATATAAAAAGATAGTTCACGATGAGGATTTGAGTTATGCTCCTTCGGGATATGAAAAAGTTACAATTGTCCCGAAGAAAGCAACCGTTTATTTTAAAGTCAATATGGCTAACCTGAATTTTAATTGTAAACTGAATAAAGCGGAAACTGCAAAAGCCGAGATGGACAGTCTTGATGTCTTTCTGAAAAAAGGATGGGCAATAAAAGATGTTAATATAAATGCCTGGGCATCTCCCGAAGGTGAGATTGATTTTAACGATGATCTTTCCGACAGAAGAGCTGAGACGGCACAAAAGTATATTGAAAAGAAATTAAAAAGTACGAGTAAAGACCGTGCTGAAGAACAAGGTGTTGCTCCTGAAGAAGTTGACAAGGATGTAGCTTTTAACGCGCACGGTAACGGTGAAGACTGGGATGGATTTATGACAGGCGTGCGAGGTTCAAATCTTAAAGATAAATCAATGATCCTCAATATTGTGAATTCCCAGAATGATGCTTCAAAACGGGAGCAGGAAATTCGGAATATGACGCAGATTTACAGCGAAATAGAAGATGAGATTCTCCCTCCGTTGCGTCGTGCCGAGATAATAGTTAGTTTTTATGAGCCGAAACGTACCGATGAGGAGATTGCAAGACTGGCCGTTACTTATCCCGACTCACTAACATATCCTGAATTGTTACATGCTGCAACGCTTACGGAAGACCATCAGGCTAAGTTCAACATCTACAAAGAAGCATTTACCCACAGACACCGTGACTGGAGAACATACAACAATGCCGCTGCCGAAGCTATCAACCTCGGTAATATTGATGACGCGGAAAACATACTTGTTCAGGCGCAGAAACTTTCATCAAACAACGGTATGATAGAAAACAACCTTGGTGTGGTTGCCTGCCATAGAGATGACTGGACAAAAGCAGAACAGTATTTTAAAGATGCTCAAATGCATGGTGAGAATGAAAATTACAACCTCGGTATAGTAATGATACAAAAGGGTGAATATCAGAAGGCTCTTAGCTATTTTAACGGAATCAGTTGCAGGCATAATGTGGCTCTTGCACAGGTTCTTGCCGGAAATATGAATGAGGCTCTCAAAAATCTTAAGTGTTCACCTGAGAATCCTAAGACATATTATATGCTTGCAGTTTATGGAGCAAGAACAGGAAATGATAAAATGGTTTATGAATATCTCGGGAAAGCCCTGGAGATGCATCCGAAATGTAAAAATAAGGTAGCTGAAGACAGAGAGTTCATTAAATACTTTGATAATCCTGAATTTCAGAAGATTGTTCAGTAAGAAACAATAGCTTAATAAATTTAACCCCGGACTTAAAAAGTCCGGGGTTTTTTTATTGAAGACTTTTATTTACTCAGTTAAAAATCTTGTTCATTTGTACTTTTAACAGAACCATAATAAAATTATAAATAGCATTATTTCTTAAAAACTCGCACATAGGCTCAAACCGTACCGGATAAAAACTGAGATACTGTTGCTTTCGTTCTTAATTACAGGATTGATTCTTAACTTAACATTCGCAAGTTATTATATTTGCCACGAATGCACGAATTAAATGCACGAATTATATGTGTTTTTTAATTGATTGCAATGAATTTTTCCTTTTTTTACCAGAAGTGAAAAAGTAGAATTCGACAATATTTAATATTGTTATTCGTGCATTCGTGGCTATTATATCTATATTATACTTGCGAAAGTTGAATAAAAGTACCGGGATTGGTAAAGTTTTTGCCATCCTGTCCCTATTATCCATTATCTATTTTTTAATGGCCTTCATCAGAAGAAGAATTATAAAATCAAATAATTATACGTAATACCAACAAAATCAAAGGGGTAAACCTTCTATTAAATGTCTCTTTACACTTTTTAGGAGATAAAATTTAGGAAATTTACATTTTATTGGAGATAAAATTATATATTTGCAACATTTATTTGGAGATAAAAATGAAAAATATACATTTTTAAGGAGATAAATTATGAAACGGGATTTATATGATAGTTTATTGCAATGGAAAAATTCTAAGAACAGAAAGCCATTGTTATTGCAGGGTGCCCGTCAGGTAGGTAAGACCTATCTGGTAAATCAATTCGGAAATAGTGAGTATAAAAATTTTATCAGCCTGAATTTTGAGCAAAATACGGATCTGTCAACTTTATTTGATGATAAACTATCGCCAAAGGTAATTATTGAAAATATCAGCCTATACTTAGGTAGAAAAATAGAACCTGAAGATACTTTATTATTTTTTGATGAAATTCAGGCGGCTCCGAAAGTATTAACAAGTTTAAAGTATTTTCAGGAAGAAGCCGAAAATTACCACATCATAGCTGCCGGATCATTATTGGGTGTTTCCGTAGGTAAGCAAACTCCGTTCCCCGTTGGAAAAGTCAACTTTTTACGGCTATATCCAATGACATTTGCTGAATATCTGAATGCTTGCGGTGAAGAGATTGCTGCTGAAAAATTGCGAAATATTTCTACCACAGAGGCCTTTCCCGAAGTTATTCATAAAAAATTACTGAAACATCTGAAAAAGTTTATATTTCTGGGAGGAATGCCGGAGATAGTAAATAATTATATCGAAAATGATGATATTTCGGAGGTACGTAAAATTCAAAATGAAATACTTGAAGCTTACAAAAGGGATTTTTCAAAATATTCATCTGAGACTCAAGCGGTAAAAACATCTGATTCTTGGAATTCCATTCCATATCAATTGGCAAAAGAGAATAAGAAATTTAAATATTCCGGTGTGCAAAAAAAAGCCCGTGCAAGTACTTATTGGCCAACTATTGAATGGTTAAAGAGTGCAGGTTTAATTAATGTAACATATAACATCAAAACTCCAAAGCTACCACTTTCAGGTTATGCCGATCGTTCAAAACTCAAAGTCTATCTTCTTGATACCGGTCTGTTGGGTGCAATGCTTGATCTTTCACCGGAGATTATTATTGAACCGACTGCACTGTTTAAGGAGTACAATGGTGCGTTTACCGAAAATTTTATTTCCACGCAATTTGTCGCAATAGGATTTGATAAAACCTATTATTGGACATCAAACAGTGATGCGGAAGTTGATTTCGTAATCCAAAAGCAAAACAAAATATTACCTGTAGAGGTAAAAAGCGGATTATCAAGAAACATAAAAAGTTTAAGAAGTTATTCCCAAAAGTTTAATCCTGAAACTATTTATCGCTTGTCACCAAGGAATTTTATGCGCTCCGGTGATTTTATTAATATCCCGCTTTATGCGACAAGTTATTTTAAAAATATCTGATCATCTTTTCTTTTGAAAAAAATCGGTCATCAGTGCCGAGCATTCGTTTTCAAGTACACCGGAAACAACTTCGGTTTTCGGGTGAAGAATCTTTTCCGAAATATTTGAGTATCCTTTTTTTTCATCCCTTGCTCCGTAAACGATCTTTTTTATTCTTGTCCAGTAAGCTGCACCGGCACACATAACGCAAGGCTCCACCGTGACATAAAGAGTGCACTCGTCCAGAAACTTGGCTCCAAGATAGTCGGCTGCAGCTGTAAAAGCCTGCATCTCGGCATGTGCAGTGGCATCCGTAAGCCGTTCGGAAAGATTATGGGCACGGGCTATGATACTGTTGTTGCATACAATAATTGCTCCCACAGGCACTTCTCCGGCATCGAAAGCCTTTTGAGCCTCTTTTAAAGCCTCTTTCATAAAATAGTCGTCGGAAAACAGTGATAATTTCATTTCTGTTTTTTAGGTCAAAAATATATCATATTTAATTGCAAAGGGTTTAAAAATGTTTGTTGTCTTGAATTTTAACCTCGCGGTAGAGTAAAAATGAACTCACTACCTTTTCCTTTTTCACTTTTAACATTAATTGTCCCGCCGTTTTTCTTAACGAATTCATTACAAAGAATCAGCCCCAATCCCGTACCGGTTTCGTTTGCCGTACCTTGCGTTTGAATTTTAGTGCCCATATCAAAAAGTGCCTTCAACTCTTTTTTATCAATGCCAACTCCCTGATCTTTTACGGTTATTTCTACAAAATCATCTTTAACCTCTGATACGACCTTCACTTCACTTCCCGGATGACTGAATTTTATTGCGTTGGATATCAGGTTTCTTAAGATTGTATAAACCATATTTTTATCTGCAAAAACCAAAGTTTCCCGATCCGTAAAGTTCAATATTTTTATATTTTTTTGATTCGCAACGGGACCTAATAATGTAATGGTTTCATTCGCTAAATCCGTGATATGAAATTTCTCTTTTTTTACAACCGATTTTTTAGATTGAGAATACGACCATTCAAGTAAATTTTCCAGCAGGCTGTAAACCTTATTGGTTGACTCATTAAGGCCGGCGATTAATTCCCTTTTCTGTTTTTCGGTGAGTTTATCATATTCGTTGTTTAGTATTTCCACCAATCCTTTTAATGAACCGAAAGGTGAACGGAGATCGTGTGCAATAATGGAGAAAAAACGGTCTTTTGTTGCAATAAGTTCGCGTTGCCTGGCAGTTAATTCTTCCAGATCTTTATTTTGTTTTGAGATAAATTCGTTTTTTTCGGAGAGAAGCTTGGTTATTTTTCTATTTTGTTTATACTTGTTTGCCAAGATAATAATAAACATTATCATAATTATCAACCCTGCGAACAAAGTATTTTGCTGCCATCTTTTTTTATTTAGCTCAAGTTCTTTAATCTTATTGTTTTTCTGTAATATGGCTATCTCCTTTTTCTGTTTTTCACTTTTATATTTGGCTTCGAAGTCGGCCATTTGTTTTTGATTTTTTTCGGCAGTAATCGAGTCTTTAACAGAGTCGTACATTAATCTGTAGGTAAGAGCTTTTTTCGCAAAACCGTAATTTTTATATAAATCCGTTAATTGTTTATATGAACGTTGTATCATATGGGCAAAATTCATATTTTTAGCAATGGTCAATGCTTTTCTCGTATAATCAATGCTTTTCTGAAAGTCTCCCGCTTTGTCATACAGGTTTCCATATGCAAGGTAGGCAACTGTAATGCCCTCTTTATTATTTGTTTTTTCAAGAATATTGATAGCTTTTTCCATATAATAGGCTGCTTTGTCAAACTTATCTTCTTTTACAAAATTCATTGCCAAAGTGAGAAATGTATTCGATAAAACATCGGAATCATTGTTTTCCGTCAGTATGGGGATGGCTTTATCAAGATATTCTATTGATTTTCGGATGTTATTTAAATCGGAATATGCGGCTCCTATGTTTGATAGCGAAACACCCATACCGCTCTTACTATCAAGTTCTTTTGCAATTTTGTATGCCCTTTTGTAATATTCAATTGCTTTTTCCAGTTTGTTCCAACTGTAATATAGATTTCCAAGTGCTATTAACACCCTTCCTACTGTAATTTTTTTATTGAACTTCTCTGCAAGATATAATGTTTTATTAAAATACGATACGGCGGAATCCATCTCTCCCCAAATAAAAAAAGTGTATCCGATATCAAGCAGCGGGGTTGTCATTGCTGCGGTATCACTGTTCTCCAGAGCAGTAACATACGAAAGTTTGTAATATCTCATCGAAGAATCGAACTGAGAACGTTTTTCAAAAACCAAAGCCTTTTTATATAGGAAATTCGATAGCTTGTGTTTTAGTCCTTTTCTTGTGCATAAATCTATTCCGGCATTTGCATAAAAATCAATGGAGTCAAGATTATTGCTCCTTGTTCCGATTTTTATAAGCATTGAAAGGGCATCCGCCTCAATATCCTTACTGTTTGCCTTCCCGGCACCGCTAAGAGCCTTAAATGCATATATCCGGCTTGTATCGAGTGACCTGTCAATATACCAATAGGATAAGTTTAAATATATTTCCGGTATCTGTTGAATGTCTGCAGTTTTTAACTCGGTTAAAAGACTGTCCCGTTGGGGTAAACTATCTGCAAATACCGGTCTTAGTAAAAACAGACAGACAAATACGATTATAAATTTTGTCTTAATTTTCATATTTTATATTTATTACGATTTTATATCCGATTTGTTTCTCCCGGAAGAAAATTATTTTTCCTTATCTTTGTCAGAAAACAAGCAAAATTATGGACTCAAAAATCATTTTAATAACAGGTTCAACCGACGGAATCGGGCTTCAAACCGCCACAGACCTTGCTGCGATGGGGCATAAAATAATTGTTCACGGCAGAAATTTCCAAAAAGTTGAGAAGTCGCTTGAAATCATTCGTAAGAAAACCGGAAAAAGCAATACCGGTTATGTTATTGCCGACTTATCTTCGCTTGAAGATGTCAGGAAAATGGTGGAAACGGTGAAATCCGAATACGGCAGGCTGGATGTCCTCCTGAACAATGCAGGTGTGTTTAAAAGAGATAAAGAACTCTCCAAAGATGGTTTCGAGATGACTTTTGCCGTCAACCATCTTGCTCATTTTTTGTTGACAAACCTGCTGCTTGACATCATTAAAGAATCAAAGGGGCGAATTGTAACTGTATCATCTATGGCTCATTCTTCGGATATTGATTTTGATAACCTTCAGGGTGAAAAATTTTACGACGGATATACTGCTTATGCTTATTCAAAACTTTGTAATATCCTGTTCACTTTCAGGCTGTCGGATGAGCTTTTCGGAAGCGGAGTCACAGCCAACTGTCTTCATCCGGGAGTGATAAGCACAAAACTGCTTCATGCGGGCTGGGGTCATGGAGGAGCATCGCCGAGACAAGGGGCGGAAACATCGGTTTATCTTGCAACATCTCCGGATGTCAGCAGAATAACGGGGGAATATTTTGTCAACAAATCGCCTGCAAATCCGGCTGCAATATCTTATGACGTTGAAATTCAGGAAAAACTTTGGGATATCAGCGAGAAAATGACACGGATTTAAAAAAAAATGGAAATTACTTGCTTTTTTATTCCTGATTTTCTATCTTTGCCTTTTCCTAAATTCACAAGTAATGAAAAAGTTTATTATTCTTTTGCTGTTCCCGGTTTTTCTATATGGACAACAGGACTTTCGCACTGTTCTTCCCAATGCTAAAGCATTTTTTCGGTCTCAGGAGCCTTTCAATGTTTATGAATACGGAACCCGAAATTATTACAGGGGTATTAAAATCACGGATACGATTATTGAGTCCGGATTGATAAAATATAAGTTTTTCCATGAGTATAATTTTGATAACTATTCTACGGACTTGTTGTGGGGCGAATGTCTTAATATGGAAGCACAATGCTGGCTTGGGCCGGAGGTCGTAGTTTATGAAGACGGTAAAAATGTTTTTTTCAACAGGAATTACGATTCCATATTTATTGAAACACAAGCCGGATTGAACTCCTCTTGGATCTTTTATATTTCCGACTCCGGTGAAGTTTATAATGCAACGGTTACGGATATTTCCCAAAAAGAATTTCTTGATACTACCGACATTGTTAAAACTATCACGGTCGCAGGTGAAGGAAATACCTACACACTTGAAATAAGCAAGCATTTCGGGTTTGTAAAGACTGTTAATTTTCGGGATTTCCCCGGTTTTGAAGGGAATACGTGGTACGTTTTTGAGCACGATTTGAAAGGAATTACAAATCCGGCTTTAGGTTATCAGCCTTTGACGACAGGTGATGTTTTCGATTACGAAATAGGAGATATAATACATATTCATACATCAAGTGTAGGCTATTATAGCGGAGGAATTATTTATGAGGTTATCGGGAAAGAATTTGTTAATCCCGATACTGTTAATTATAAAATGATTAAAACGGATTGGTGGAGTGCGGGGCCGGGTTCTTCCGGATACAGCTATGACACTGTTGATTTTAAGGTTGAAAATATTTCATATGTTGATACTTGTATGCCTTTTGAAGCCCATGGCGGACAGCCGACAAGATACATGCTTGACAATAACGACTATAACGGAAGAATTAGAAAAACCGGAGGGGATAACTATTTTTGGAATCCCGATTCCTGTTTTGTTTTGTCTTTTGAATTCGATATAGAGAACTCCGAAGTAATAAAAGGCGTAGGTAGAAATTACGTTTTGGATATGCTTCCGCAATATTTTTGGTCGGAAACGATTGTCTATTTCAAAAAGGGTGAAGAAACCTGGGGAACGCCGTTGGTACCCCCTTCGACATCGGTAAATGAATCTAAAGCTCAAATTCCCGTTAATGTTTTTCCTGTCCCTGCAAAGGATTTTGTATTTATTGATTTGATTACATCAAACTACGATGATGCCGTTGTCACTGTCTTTGATATTACGGGGAAAACCATTTTTAAGGATAAAATAATTGATGGTAAACTTAAAATAAATACTTCCGGTTGGTTTGAAGGTCTGTACTTTTACAGAATATCTTCCAAAGGAAGAATTACAACAGGTAAGTTTTTGGTCAGGGAATAAGCATTAATAATCCGGAAAAGTTGCAAACCTGATTTCTTTCGGTACAATTCACAAAAATATTTTTAATTTTGCCTTCTCCTCTTTTTGGGGAGATAAAAATATTGAGTTTTCCATTCAAAGCATTAACAAATGAAAAAAGATGATGTTTATGTTGACTTCAAACCGCATCAATTGGTTTTATACATCGAACAGGATGACGAGTCGTACGGCCCTCTATTAACCGGTTCATTTATGGCAAAAAACTATCTTGACGACTATTTTGAAAAAATTGAGAAATGGGAAAAGTCGCTCAGAGAGCAACTTAAAAAAGGTGAGATAAGTCCGGTTTATTATTATATGATTTTGCAGGAATACGGCGAGGGTGATCTTGCGTCACGGGCAGGTGTGAGTAAACGAAAGTTGAAACAACATTTCAAAATGGAAAATTTCAAAAAGCTAAAACTTACCCGGTTAAAGAAATATGCCGAAGCTTTCGATATCCCGTTGGCATCATTATTTCAACTTATGATATCAAAACCGGATGAATCGGATAAAATTTCCATTAAACAGATGGAGACTGATAATCCCTATTTTATTATTTCGAAAGTTGAATTGGCCTAACTGCTATAAAAAAACAGCAAAATGAAAGAGATTGATTTTGAACATAAAATGGCAGCGCATTGTGAATCGGGAACGGTAACGGCGCTTTTGAATCATAAAGGACTCGATATTACCGAGCCGATGGTTTTCGGTATATCGGGCAACATATTTTTCGGATATTTCGAGTCGTCAAATTTTTCTTTCCCGACTTTTATCGTCAGAAATAAACCGGGTTCGATACGAAAAAATTTCGGTAAAATTACGGGTGTGAAATTTCATACAAAACAGTTTAAGTCGGAAGAAAAAGGGCGGGAATATCTCAATAGTCTGATAGATAGAAATATCCCGACGGCAACACAGGTTGATTTTTACTATATGGACTACCTGCCCGAATGGCAAAGGGTTCATATAAACGTCCATTTTGTTACGGTAATAGGTAAGAATGAAACGAAGTATCTTGTGAGCGACAGCTACTTCCCCGAAAAAGCCACAATAGCAGTCAACAGAATGACAAAGGCACGATTTGTCAACGGATTTATGGCTCCGAAAGGATTTCTTTTTTATCCCGAATATATCCCCGACAATATTAATCTTGAAAAAGCAATTATCAAGGGAATTAAAAAGTCGGCATATAATATGGTCAAACTGCCTGTTCCTTTCCTCGGGATAAAAGGTATGCGTAAGTTTGCCAAAAAGGTGACAGAATGGCCGAAGATAGCGCGCGACATTGACCATCTTTCGCACGAAATTATGAAAATAACTCTCTTACTGGAAGATCAGGGAACCGGGGGTGCAGGATACAGATATCTCTTTGCAACCTTTTTGCAACAGGCGGCCGAGAAACTTAACGAGCCTTCTTTCAATGATATGTCGAAGAGGATGATGAAAATTGGCGATAATTGGAGAAATATATCTTATTTTGCAGCCAAAATCGGAAAAAATCGTGATTTGGGTCCCGAAAGACTTAAAGAATTAAGTAATATGATAAACGACAGGGCCGACGAGGAACAGGTGTTTTTTACCGACTTATATAAATTTGTAGAATAATTTGAAGCATTAGAATATGACAGAGGCTGAAATTGCAAAACTTAAGACGGAGATAAAGGAAGTAATACTAAAATCGCTAAACATAACCGATATAAAACCCGATGATATTGAAAACAGCGCTCCCCTGTTTGCCAAAGATAACATTCTGGGATTGGATTCCATTGACGCCATTGAGCTTATAATGACAATACAGAAACATTTTAATGTAAGAATCGCAGACCAGAATCTGGCAAGGCACGTGCTGACATCCATTGATACTATTGCGGAGTTTTTGGTTAAGGAGAAAGGGGATTGAAGGGATTGAAGGGATTGAAGGATTGATGAGATTGAAGGATTGATGAGATTGAAGGATTGATGAGATTGAAGGATTGATGAGATTGAAGGGATTGAGGGGATTGAAGGATTGATGAGATTGAAACGATTGAAATTTAACTGATTCAACCGATTCAACAAATGTAACTGATTTAACAAATTTAATTCAAAATGAACCACTCATATTTCCTTGCCGGGATAACACTTGGAAAATTCATTAAGCTGCTGAGAAAAAACGGCTTCACACTTCATTCCAACTATGCCGTTAGACTGCTTTTTCTGCTTCAGAACGGAGTATGGGCATCATTCCTGAAAAGATACGAGAAAAGAAAATTTGGTGAGAAACTGCAAAATCATCCCTTTCCTGATAATCCCGTTTTTATCGTTGGACATTGGCGTACTGGTAGCACCTTTTTACACAAGTTGCTGAGTCTTGACAGCAACTTGGTTGCCCCGACGGTTTTTCAGATATCCGTTCCCGACAGTATGCTTGTCTCGAGGAAATATTATGAGCCGGTAATGACAAAGGTGATGGCAAAAAAACGTCCCATGGACAATATGAAACTCGGATTCGACGAGCCTCAGGAAGATGAATATGCCCTGTTTAAACTGACCCTTGATTCCCCTTTGGAAAAATTGATCTTTGCCCAAAACGACGATTATTTCCTTAACGGATATGATGATTTTATGCCTGCTGATGCGGTTGTTTGGAAAAGAGAGATGCTCGACTTTTGCCGCAAACTGGATTTTGAATCGGGTAAAAGGCTTGTACTGAAAAACCCTTTTCACTCTATGAGAATACCTCTGTTAAAGGAGATATTTCCAAAGGCACAATTCATTCACATTCACAGAAATCCGTATGACGTAATACCCTCGACAATGAATCTTTGGAACATTGTCGGGAGTCAAAATCGCCTGAAAGGAAAATGGAAATCACCTGCTTTTGAGGATGTTGTAAAGGCTTACGGGAAAATATCACGAAAAATCAAGGATGATCTTGCAAACTTAACCGATAACGAAAAAGCTCATATCAGGTTTGAAGATTTGGAAAAAGAACCGGTAACGGAATTGAAAAAGATTTATGCACACTTTAAATGGGATTTTACTCCCGGTTTTGAAAAAAAACTGAACGATCATCTGAAAAGTTTAAAAAATTATAAAAAAAATAAGTTTGAACTAACAAATGATGAAAAAGAGGTTATTGATAGAGTATTATTAAATTCTTGATTTTCATTCGGCCTTAGTATGAAAATTTTCAACAACGTGAAAAAGTTTGTTTCATAAGAGAAAAATGTATTGTTTTGCAAATATTCTATTGAAAGAAACTCATTTTGAATAACGGGGAACAAAATATTATTGAGGCTGAAAATCTTATAAAACGCTATAAGAGAATGCAGGTACCCGCCATAGATAACCTCAGCCTGAAAATAAAAAGGGGAGAGATTTTCGGTTTGCTTGGTCCCAACGGTGCGGGGAAAACAACTCTCATAAATATTTTGACGGGAATTTCAAAACCAGGTTCGGGAAGGGCTTTTATCAATGGCAATGACATTTTGAAGGATTTGGACAAAGTCAAAACCCAAACGGGAATTGTGCCGCAGGAAATAGCTCTTTATCCTACTTTGACAATATGGGAAAACCTTTATATTTTCGGCTCGCTTTACAACATTCCGCACAAAATTTTAAAGAAGAGAATTGACGAGTTTCTTGTTATTTACGGACTGGAAAACAAGAAAAGATCGCAGGTCAGAAGACTTTCGGGAGGGATGAAGCGCCGGCTGAATATCATTGCAGGCATTCTTCACAATCCCGGATTGCTGATCCTTGACGAACCTACCGCCGGTATTGACGTTCAGTCGAAAGTAGTTATTTTGGATAATCTCCGCAAGCTAAACCGTGATGGCACTACCATTCTCTATACCTCACATTATATGGATGAGGCAGAGCGATTCTGCAGCAGGGCGGCGATAATAGACTACGGAAAACTAATTGCAGAAGGCTCTCCTGCAAAGCTTGTGGAGGAAAATACAGATTGCAACACTCTGGAAGATGTTTTTATAAAATTAACGGGAAGGGAGATCAGGGAATGATGAAGAAACTCATATCGCTGTTATACAAAGACTTTCTGTTGGTTGTGAAAGACAAAGCCGGACTCGGGTTTCTTCTTGTAATGCCGGTCACTCTTGTCTTCATTATGACATTGTTGCAGAAAAATGCCTATGACATCCTTCACACCGGCACGTTTAAAGTTGTAATACTTAATAACGACGGCGATTCTCTTGGAAACGACATTATCGCTCAATTTAAAAAGTCCGGTATTTTCAAGGTGACGGAATTTTCAAAGGCAGGCAAAAAGGCCGACGGTATTGAGGAGTTGGTTGCCAAAGGCAAATATAAAGTCGGTATAACCATACCCGACAGCCTGACTTTTTTCACGCGGCAGGCTGTAGAACGGAAAATTTCGGCAATATTTGGCGATTCGGATGGAAATGACAGTGCTGTCGTCACAGTGCCGGAAATAGAGATATGCTTCGACCCGGTCGTCAGAGCCTCATATCTGATGATGATAAAAAGTATGTTGAGGGAGTTTAACTCCGGCTTCAGAACAAGAATTTTGTTGAAGGAATTAAGCGCGCAAATCCCTTTTTTGGAGCGGGAAATAGAAACGGACAATACTGTTACGTTCAAAGAGAAGTATGCCTCGGCCTCCGGCAGGCCTGCCATTACGCCCAATGCGGTACAACATAATGTGCCGGCATGGATATTGTTTGCAATGTTTTTTATTGTTGTGTCTCTGGCCGGAAATATGGTTAAAGAGCGCGACGACGGCAGCTTTACGAGGTTAATGTTTATGCCGGTACCCTATTCGTTTTATATAGCATCAAAGGTTATCGTTTATCTTTTTGTTTGTCTTGTTCAGTTTGTACTAATGCTTATTGTAGGAGTTTATATTATGCCGTTGCTCGGTTTTCCCTCATTGCAAATAGGTCACAACATTACGGCATTGTTTATTGTGGGACTTTCATCGGCAATGGCTGCCGTAGGTTTTGGAATTTTCACCGGCACTTTCTCACGTACATACCAGCAGGCTGCCGCTTTCGGAGCTTTATCGGTAGTGATATTGTCTGCTATCGGAGGTATCTGGATTCCCGTTTTTATGATGCCGGACGCAATGAAGGTAATCAGCGGTATATCCCCGCTAAACTGGGGTATTGATGGCTTTTATAATGTATTGGTGAGAAACCTTCCCCTGGCTGAAAGTGCGGATGACCTTTTATTGCTCCTTTTGTTTTTTGTTGTTACGATGGCAGCCTCCGTGGCGGTTTACCGTTTAAGAAAGAATTGAATGTTTTTTATTTCTTTGAACTTGTGAGTAGTCTTTCAAAGGAAATAATAAAAAACGATATAGTTATATATGAAGAAGATAACAAAGCAATGGATTGATTTGGCAAAATCTGATATATTATGTAGTAAGAATAGTCTGTCAGATAATTTTCTTACAAATATTGTACTTTTCATCCCCGTCAGGCTGTTGAAAAATGTTTTAAAGATATTTATGATAACATTGTTGATTTTTTTGAAAAAAATAAAAAGAATAATTAAGTTATCAATTGAAAATTATACAGTTCAGGGTGCATTACCGTTTCGGACTATTTTTGTCATATTTTTTATTTTTGAAATAAATGTATTTGGACAACAAACAATTACTCAGGATATTAGAGGTTCTGTTGTTGACGCATCCTCCGGCTCGCCCTTGCCGGGAGCAAACATAATTCTTTTAAATACCAACCCTCCGGTCGGAACCTCATCGGATGAAAACGGCAATTTTATCCTTAAAAATGTCCCTGTGGGAAGGCAAAGTCTTAAAGTAAGTTATGTTGGTTATAAATCACTGATAATTAATGATTTAATTGTAGGGTCTGCAAAGCAGGTTGTTCTAAAAATAAAATTGGAAGAAAATGTTACAACAGTCGGTGAGGTGGAGGTAGTTGCCGGACAAAGAAAAGACAGGGCTATCAATCCGATGGCGCTCGTAAGTGCGAGGGCATTTACAGTGGAAGAGACAAACAGATATGCCGGTAGTTACGGCGATCCGGCACGTATGGCTGCAAATTATGCAGGCGTTGTTATGTCGCGTGACAACCGAAACGATATTGTGGTGCGCGGTAATTCCCCTGCGGGAATACAATACCGGGTTGACGGAATTGAAATTACAAATCCTAATCATTACGGTGCAATGGGGACTACCGGAGGCCCGGTAACTATTTTGAATACCAATCTTTTGACCAACTCCGATTTCCTGACGGGTGCTTTTCCGGCTCAATACGGAAATGCAATATCAGGTGTGTTCGATCTTAAGATGAAGGTTGGAAATTCACAAAAGAGAGAATACTGGGGGCAACTCGGTTGGAACGGTCTGGAGTTTGGTCTTGAAGGTCCTTTTTATAAAAAATCCAACTCTTCTTACATTGCGGCTTACAGATATTCTTTTACGGATATTTTAAAAAGAATGGGTATTAACCTGCCGGAAGTGGCAAGATATCAGGATTTGTCGTTTAAGATAAATATTCCCACAAAAAAGTCGGGGATATTCTCATTTACGGGAATCGGAGGAACAAGCTCAATTAAGATTGCCGAATCCGGTAAAAAGAAGGAAGAGTGGACTTTCCCGACACACGGTGAAGATATTAACACTGGTTCGTCGCTGGGCGCTTTCGGTATTTCGCATAGCTATTTTTTTACCCCCGGTATGAATATTAAAACGATATTGTCGGTGGTTGCTTCCGAAGTCCGGACCCGAGTTGACACTTTCACACTTCAGAATCAAAAACCTTTTTTGTGGGCAGGTGAAAATTCCAAAGAATTCAAATATACACTCTCGTCCGTTTTATCAAAAAAGATAAATGCAAAAAACAGGTTCGACATTGGAATACAAGCGGATATGTATAATGTGGATTACGCCGACAGTCAATATTATTTCAATCGGTATAAGCATTTTACAGGTATCCGGACAAACTTCAACTCCTTACAGGCATTCACCCAGTGGGAGTATAAATTCAACAATAAACTAACCTCTTCTGCCGGATTGCACTACCTTCTTTTTACCCTTAACAACAGCTATTCCATTGAGCCGAGGTTCGGGTTGCGATGGGAAATGAATTCCGTGCAGTCGTTGAATTTCGGTTTTGGGCTACTGAGTGAAGAACAGCCGCATATGATGTATTTTGTACAGACATTGTTGTCCGATGGTAAATATGCTCTGACAAACGAGAATATGGGACTTTCCAAAAGCCTTCAGTTCATTTTGGGATATAACCGGCTTCTGACGGAAAATCTGAGGTTGAAAATCGAAACTTATTATCAAAGTCTTTACAATATTCCAGTAACTCCTGATATTCCCCAATATTCTCTTCTGAATGCCGGAACTGACTTTTATATTGAACGTCAGGACCGCCTCATAAATGCCGGAACAGGAGAAAATTACGGCTTGGAGTTTACCATGGAGAAATTTTTTCACAGGAACTACTTCTTCCTTTTTACGGCATCACTTTTTCAGTCGAAATACAGGGGTTATGACAAGGTTTTGCGAAATACAGCCTATAACGGAAATTTTGTTTTGAATGCCGTGGGTGGCTATGAAGTTCCTGTTGGAAAGATGAAGAATCGTACTTTGATATTCGGTTTACGGGCAACCTGGTCAGGTGGCCGACCGTATGTTCCCTTTGATAAGGAAGAAACGATAAAACAGGGGAGGCCTGTGTATGATTGGAACAATGCTTATCAGGAGAAGTACCCCGATTATTTTAGAAGCAGTTTCAGATTCGGAATGCGAAAAAACGGCAAAAAAATCAGTACCGAGCTTGTTTTCGACTTGCAATACAGGGCAAACTATACTTATGTTTATCTTTATCAAATTGATGTTACAACCGGAGAGGTTGTCCAAACCTTCAAAATGGGTTTCTACCCTATGACCACCGTCAGGATTATGTTTTAATGTGTATTTTTTACCTTCCAATTTCTTATTGAAACCAAAGTTTTTTATGCCCCGAAACAGTTCACCGATGGTAAAAAACAGCTTGCCTATTATTGCAACAGCCTAAACCTTCAAAAAGGGGTTTACCTGGTTTTTTGCCCAAAGGGAATACCCTACCCGGAAGCTGTTAAAGAACAAAAAGAAAAGATTGAAAACGTTGAAATTTTAACCTATCTGGTTGAATATGACGAAACAAAGTGGTGACAAAATTCTACAAAATATCCCGAATCTCTTTTAATTCCACAATTGTATATGTTGCTTCCCCGTTATGCGGCACATTTTTGTAATTAAAAAATATCTGATCCATACCCGTGTTTTTAGCTCCTTCAATGTCAACTTCAAGGCTGTCGCCAATCATTATGCTGTTTTCGGGAATGGCACCGGCCTTGTTCATAGCATAAATAAAAACTTGGGGAGACGGTTTCCTTACTCCTACCTCCTCCGAAACAGTAACGGTTTTAAAATATTTTTCCAGATCATTGGCCTTAAGTTTTGTCTTCTGAACCTCTTTGAATCCGTTCGTGATGATATGCAACGGGTATTTGTCTTTCAGATAATCAAGCACTTCGATTGCTCCGGGAAAGAGTGTCCTTTTTAAAGGTGCACCGGCAAGATATTCATTCGCAAACTTTTCGGCAAACAACCTGTCGTTTAAGCCGTATTTCATAAATGTCACATGAAATCTTTCCACATTCAGAAACTCTTTTTTTACTTCATCTTTTCTGTATCTTTCCCAAAATTCGGCATTTATTTTTTTATAATCCTTAAAAAAATCCTCAAACGGTTTCACCCCTTTTCCGGCAAGGTCATATTTTTTATAAAGGTCAAGAAAAGTATCGTGTGTGCTTTGGTCAAAGTCGTAGAGGGTGTGATCAAGGTCAAAAAATATATGCTTGTATTGTTTCATAATCCTGAATTTAGGAGGGCAAATGTACATGATTTTTTTTCATTTATATTGCCGTACAACTATATAAAGAGCCAAAAATGTTAATTTTGCAAATGATGAATCTTGAAAAAATCGAATCGGAGCTTAAAAAACGTTGTAAATATAAATATCGCT
>JALSSR010000003.1 GCA_026984135.1 Bacteroidales bacterium | reverse complement strand
GCAAGCGGCAGTCGGCAGTTGGCAGTTGGCAGTTGGCAGTCGGCAGTTAGCAGTCGGCAATCGGCAATCGGCAGTCGGCAGTCAGCAGTTGGCAGGCGGCAATTGGCAGTCCACAGTTGGCAGTTGGCAATCGGCAATCGGCAGTTGGCAGGCGGCAGTCGGCAGGCGGCAGTTAGAATCGAAGACTGAAGACTGAAGACTGAAGACTGAAGACTGAGGACTGAAGACTGGAGACTGAGGACTGAAGACTGGAGACTGAAGACTGAGGACTGAAGACTGGAGACTGAAGACTGAGGACTGAAAACTGGAGACTGAAGACTGAGGACTGGAGACTATAAAATGCCTCACGCAGCGACGCAGCGACGCAACGGAAAATAATTACTCTTTGGAATACCGATTGCTTTTGCCTATTGCCGACTGGTGACTGGAGACTGGAGATGCCGACCTTCGGTCGAGCATGCACGAAGCAAAGCTTCGGCACTGAAGATGCCGACCTTCGGTCGAGCATGCACGAAGCAAAGCTTCGGCACTGGAGATTGAATATTTTGATTATAAAATAAAAAGTATGGACATACTACACAATCTATATTTAGGTTTACAAGAATTCGGACAGTTTCTGCCAATTCTGATGATGTTTATCGGAGTAGTGGTTGGAATCATAGTCGGTGTATTACCCGGATTATCGCCTTCCATTGGTGTAGCTTTGATGCTACCCGTCACCTTTGGGCTTGACCCGATAAGTGCCCTGGTATTGCTCGTGTCCGTTTATCTATCATCAAATTACGGAGGTTCCATAACGGCCATAGCCATCAACACACCCGGCACACCCGGAGCTGTGGCCACCACCTTCGACGGCTACGAACTCACTAAACAGGGAAAACCCCTATATGCTTTAATGACTTCTTTAACCGCTTCGACCGTCGGCGGATTGGTAGGTACAATAATACTTATCCTTTTTTCGGTTCCGCTTGCAAGGGTTGCCCTCTCCTTTGAGTCGTACGAATATTTTGCTCTCGGGGTTTTCGGGCTGACCATCATATCATCCCTTGCCGGGAAAAGCCCTTTAAAAGGGTTTATAGCATCAGCACTGGGGCTGCTGCTTGTCACTATCGGCTTTGACACTGAACTACCTTTCTCAAGATTTACAATGGGAATAGCAGAACTTTCAGACGGAATAGAATTCATTCCCGCTCTTATCGGATTGTTTGCTCTCGGAGAGATTTTTTATAGTATCGAAAAAGGTGACTATCTGGAGAAGACAAAAAAGGCAAAGGTTGATCTTTCCAAAACCCTTCCTGTCGGAAAACTAATGAAGATGAAAGCATTGATGCTAAAGTCTTCAATAATAGGAACCCTTGTGGGCACCATTCCCGGAGCAGGAGGGACAATTGCAACGTTCATTGCCTATGACAATGCAAAAAATTCGAGTAAAGAGCCTGAAAAGTTCGGAAAAGGTTCCCTCGAAGGTGTTGCAGCTCCCGAAGCGGCCAACAACGGCTCGGTGGGCGGAGCACTGGTACCTTTACTCACTCTCGGCATTCCGGGGAGTGCTTCCACGGCGGTTTTAATAGGAGCTCTTATGGTTCATAAACTGAACCCCGGACCGGAACTGTTCGAAAAAGATCCCGGACTTGTTTACGGAATTTTCATAAGTCTCTTTTTTGCAAATATTGTGATGTTTTTCCTCGGACTGGCAGGCAACAAGCTGTGGATCAAAATAATATCAGCACCCAAATCATTACTTTATCCGGTGATTCTCGCCCTTTCATTCATAGGAAGCTATTTCATTAACAATTCAATATTCGATGTGGGCATCTGTATCTCTTTCGGTATGTTAGGCTGGATATTAAAACGCGGTGATTTCCCAACTGCTCCGGTTGTTCTCGGACTTATTTTGGGAAAAATGATAGAAGAAAACCTGAGGCTGTCTCTGGTAAAAGGAAATTGGACAGAGTTTTTTACCCGTCCCGGAAGTCTGATAATACTATCACTTGCCGTTGTATCTTTCTTTATTCCTTATCTTAGAAAAAGATTGGTGAAATGAAAGTTTAAAAAATTGTAATTTTGCCGTTTTGTAAGACACAAATCATAATATTGACAAAATAAATCCGGCTTCACAGGTGAAATATATTGACATTCATACACATAACAAAGGTAGTGATGAAAATATTTCAATCCTAAACCTTTTTCCCGAAAGGGTACCGGATATTGAGGAAAACGGCCTCTACAGCATTGGTTTGCATCCCTGGTATATCAATGAATCGCGGGTTGAAACCGATTTACATATAATTGATACCGCTGCAATAAATGATAATATTTTGGCTGTCGGAGAAACGGGACTTGATAAATTTGCAAAAGCACCGCGCAATCTGCAAAAATATATATTCGGCAAACAGGTCAAAATATCGGAAAAGTATCGAAAACCGTTGATAATACACTGTGTCGGAATGTTTAACGAATTGATACGGATAAAAAAAGAGCATTCGGCCGCATCGGTGTGGATAATTCACGGATTTAACTCAAATTTACAGATAGCCCGGGAGTTGATTAAAAACGGGTTTTACCTTTCCTTTGGACAAGCCTTGCTGAACAATCGCTCAAATGCCGCCGGGATTTTGCCGAAAATACCTCTTGACCGCATCTTTTTTGAAACAGACGATTCCGGTATTGATATTGAAAAAATTTATAATATTGCCGCCTTTGTGTTGGGTATGAGAGTTGAAGATTTGTGTAAAGAAACAGAAAATAGTTTTAACAAAATATTCAAAAGAAGTTGAAAAACGAACATTGGTTAAGCCGTACCGAGTTATTAATCGGAAAAGAGAAAATTGAGAAACTGCGCAGTTCGCATGTCTTGATTGCGGGGCTTGGAGGTGTAGGAGGCTATGCCGCCGAAGCAATTGCAAGAGCGGGAATCGGGTCCATAACCATTGTGGATAATGATGTTATCTCGCCCACAAACCGAAACAGACAACTGCTTGCTCTTGTCAGCGACGAAGGTAAGGCAAAGGCCGAAGTTATGCGTCACAGACTGCTGAATATCAATGAAGATTTACAAATTAAAGTTCTCGGACACTACCTTATCGAAGAAACCATAGAAAAAACCCTCAACGGAAAATATGATTTTGTGGTTGATGCCATTGATACGCTTGCACCAAAGACACACTTCATAAAAGAATGCCTTGAAAAAGATTTCCAGCTTGTCAGCTCCCTCGGAGCAGGCGGCAGACTTGACCCTTCGCAGATTCGCATTGCCGACATCTCCGAAACATACAACTGCAATTTCGCAAGAGCTTTACGCAAAAGATTGCACCGTATCGGAATAGATTCGGGATTTAAAGCGGTTTTCTCCACCGAACCTGTTATTAAATCATCAATTGTTGAAACGCAAAACGAAAGAAATAAAAAATCAATGGTCGGCACTATTTCCTATCTGCCTGCCATCTTCGGACTTATGGCCGCCTCAGTGGTTATCAGAGGAATTATTAAATATTGAAGTTACAAATTAATTAAAAAAAACATAATATTGCTCATTATTAACAGATTATGCTTTGTGCTTTCTTTGAGACTTCTTGGTGTAACTTTGTGAAACAGCTATTATACCAAACCGCTTTCAAAATTAGCATTGTTATCTTATTACCAGCTACCACCTGCGCCGCCGCCGCCGAAGCTTCCGCCGCCGAAGCCACCGAAGCCACCGCCGCCGAATCCGCCTCCACCGCCAAAGCCACCTGAGGAGCCACCGCTCCAGCCTCCGCCTCTGCCGCCCATTGTGCTGCCAAGCCATAGAGCCGTCCAGAATGGCAAACTGCTTCCCCGCTTTCCGCTGCCTGTCGTAAAATGGTCGTTGCGGTTATTTCGCATCATTATGATGATAATGAGCATAACTATAAATGGAACCAAAAAACCGAGATCGTTACCTCCCGTACTCTCCTTGTATTGCTTTGCCGAATATTCACCCGCCGCAAGTGCCATCAAAACATTCGTTCCGGCATCAATTCCTTTATAATAATCATTCTGTTTGAAATAGGGTATCATCTCCTGATCCACAATCCGTTTTGAAATGGCGTCGGGAATAGCTCCTTCAAGTCCGTAGCCCGTTGCAATGAATGCCTCTCCCCTTTCACGCGCTGTTTTCGGTTTTACCAGCACAACAATACCGTTGTCAAACTCCTTTTTACCAACACCCCACTTTTCACCTATTGCATAGGCATACTCAGCCTTGTCATAACCGTTCAGCGTCGGGACAATAACAACGGCAATCTGATTTCCGGTAGTATCGAAAAAGGTTACCAGTTTTTTTTCAAGTTTATCAGCCTGCTGTTGGGAAAGTATTCCGGCAAAATCATTTACCAGCCTCGGCGGACTCGGCCTTTCCGGCACATCCTGCCCGTAAAGAACGCCTGAAAAAATCAGGAGAAAAAACAGTATATTTCTTAAATCTTTCATTTTCCCTTATTAGTTATCACCGAAAGAAATATCATCCGAAAGCTCATTAATATCGTCCGTTTGATACGGAAAATGCTCTTTCAGCTTGGCTCCCGCCATTGCTATTCCCTCGGCAAGTCCTTCGGCAAACCTGTCTTCCCTGAAATAGTTCAGCATTGTATCTTTTATGTTATCCCAGAAATTATCGGGAACCTTTTCATTTATTCCCACATCACCGAGTATTGCAAACTTCCTGTTTTTTATGGCAAGATAAAAAAGGACGCCGTTTCGCAATTCCGTATTCTGCATTTTCAGTTTGTTGAACACAAAAGCAGCCCGCTCCATAACATCTCCTTTGCATTTGTTCTCAACATGCACGCGTATTTCACCGGAAGTATCAAGCTCGGCATTTTTAATGGAAAGCTTGATGTTCTCTTTTTCCTCTTCCGTAAAAAATTTACTTGCTGATTTCGACATTGGTCTTCATTTTTGTGTAACACTAAAACTCCACCTTCGGTGCTTTTTCCGCTCCGGGTTGCGACTGAAAATAAGCCTTCTTCTCAAATCCGAATATGGAAGCATAGATGTTTTTCGGGAAAGACCTGATGTAGGTGTTATATTGACGTGCCACCTCGTTAAACTTCTTCCGCTCCACGGCAATTCTGTTTTCGGTTCCTTCAAGCTGAGCCTGTAACTCAAGGAAATTCTGGTTTGCCTTCAGGTCGGGATAACGCTCAACCACTACCATCAATTTCGACAGTGCCGAGCTCAGTCCGTCCTGAGCCGCCTGAAACTGCTGTATGGACTGCGCATTCAGATTTGAAGGGTCAATGGTTGTTGAGGTGGCTTTTGCCCTTGCCTCAATAACACTTTGCAGTGTCTCTTTTTCGTGTGTGGCATATCCCTTTACCGTATTCACAAGATTGGGAATAAGGTCAGCCCTGCGCTGATAGACATTTTCCACCTGCGCCCACTGTGCGCCAACTTGCTCGTCAAGCGTTACCATATTGTTGTAAGTACCTTTGATTGAGGAGTAAAGCAGCAATATAACAACCACAATCACTCCGATAATAATCCAACTTTTTTTCATAATACAGTTATTTTTCCGTTAATCCGTAATTTATTTATTTTTTTGTCAAATGTACATAAATTTTTTTATTCGTAAACCGAATACGGAAGAATTAAGAAAAAATTGTATATTTGCCTGTCCGAAACAGAAATATTTTGACTGAAAAAAACAAAAATACCATTGGATGACATATATGAAAACAGTAATTAAAAAAAGCGATAAAGTACGTTATACTCCCCATATTATTGGAGTAAGCGTACCATTTCGATTGTCCAATGCAGAAATAAAAGTAATAAGGTAATTTTACACAGACGTTAGCTAACAATTGTATTTATGAATATATTAATTAAAAATTTCTTATGACGCAACACCCAAGTTT
>JALSSR010000002.1 GCA_026984135.1 Bacteroidales bacterium | reverse complement strand
TGATGTTGATTTCGACCTTTCAAAGGTTATGTTTATTGCAACTGCCAATACCTTAATGACCATACATCCGGCTTTGGTTGACCGGATGGAGGTGATTGATATCAGCGGTTATCTCCTTGAGGAGAAGGTGGAAATTGCCAAAAGACATCTGATACCTAAGCAGTTGAAGGAACACGGAGTTAAAAACGGACAACTTACATTCCCGAAAAAAACCATTGAAAAAATAATTGATAATTACACCCGTGAAGCGGGAGTCAGGAAACTGGAGAAAAATATAGCAACGATAATAAGGAAAAATGTTAAGTTTATAGTTGAAGACCCGGATTTCAGAAAAAAAATTGATGACAAGGAAGAGCTCAGAAGAACACTTGGACCTCCAAGATTTCAAAAAGAGAGGAGCATCTCAAATGATGTGGCCGGTGTGGTGACCGGATTAGCCTGGACAGCAGTGGGAGGGGAGATACTTTTTATCGAAGTCAGCCTCAGTAAAGGAAAAGGAACATTGACCCTGACAGGAAATCTCGGTGATGTGATGAAAGAGTCGGCCACCATAGCACTTGAATATCTTAAGTCACACGCCGATTATCTTAATATTGATCCGGATGTATTTCAAAAATGGAATGTGCACATTCACATCCCCGAAGGTGCCACTCCTAAAGATGGTCCCTCGGCAGGTGTTACTATGTTCACCGCCCTGGCTTCGGCATTCACGCAAAGAAAGGTCAGAGCTGGAATTGCAATGACAGGTGAAATAACACTCAGAGGAAAAGTTCTTCCTGTCGGCGGTGTTAAGGAAAAGATTCTTGCCGCAAAGAGAGCTAAAATAACGGATATACTGCTTTCGGCGGAAAACAGAAAGGATATTGAAGATATCAAGGAAAAATATATTTCCGGTTTAACATTTCATTATGTTGATAAAATGACCGAAGTCGTTGATTTTGCACTTTTAAAAACAAAAGTAAAAAACTCAATCGTTATCAGTTAATACCGACGTTTATTAGTAGCTTCGCGCATTTGCTTATTTCAACATAATCTTTATTCTTTCACTATCTTTTTCATGATAATATTGTTTTTATTTTCGACTATCATAAAATAGATGCCGTTTTCCAATTGCGAGATGTTAATAGTATGTTTTTTCTCATTAACAGCCTCTTGAAGTACTACTTCTCCCGTGTAGTTTACCAGTTTTACGGAATTTATCCTTTCTTCGGAAGTGACGGATACCACATCTTTGGCCGGATTGGGAAAGACTTTGAGATTATTTAAAGAGAAATCGTCATTTGCCGTCAACATTATTTCAAGGGTATCGGTGGGGTCGGATTCTCCTTCGTCATACACGGCGGTTAAATAATAGGAGTGCAATCCTTGTCCGGGAGACTCGATAATATATGATGTTTCCGTTGTATTGTCAAGCAGATCAAATTCTCCCTCATTGAAAGAGTAGTATATATTGTAGCCTGTTAATCCGCTACCCGTCGGAGCATCCCAGGTCAGTTGAATGTCGTTAACCGCCATATTCAGGGCGAAATTCAGAGGCGGCATAAGAGTGCTGCCTGCAAACTCTTCAATTTTAAAGTCGTCAAAATAATATTTCGGAGTTCCTTTTCCTCCGCTGCCGTCCCATGCATAAAAATCCACTCCGCCAAGCTGGTTAAGCGTTCCCTGTCCGAAAGCACCTATACTCCATTGCCAGCCAAGTACCGATGTCCCGTCAAGTTTATATTCTGCCCAGTCGTTATTGAGGTCAATAATAACTACGTTTTGCATCCACGTATCATAAGGGAATGTGAAAGTTGCAGCACCTTGTCCGCCACCGTCAATACTTCCCTGTCCGTTTTCATCAAAATATACTTGCATTCCCCATTGGCTGTTAGCCCCGGCAAAAAGTTGCAAAGTGTTGAAATAGCCGAGAAAACCGGTTGGTACATACATATAAAAACTGATTTTATAAAGTCCTTCAGTATAATTTCCAATAACCTTGACAAGGTCGTCAACTCCCTGAATAACAGCCGAATTGGAGTTACTGTACGAAACATCGGATGAAACGTAAGGGTCATTTCCCGAACACGGAGAGTTATCCCACGTTGTCCAGTCGGTTGAGTTTTGACAAGCTACCTGTTGACCGGCTGAGTATGACTCGAAAGTATCTTCAAAAACCGTTGTTGTGCCTCCACCCATAAAAATTGAAATAGCTTCCGAAGGAAACGATTCACCCTCGTCGTAAACGGCACAAACGTAATAGGTATAGCTTCCCTGTGCAGGATTGATGTCGATATATTCGGTATCGGTTGTATATTGGACAACTATGTTATTTCTGTAAACATTGTATCCGAGAAGGTCTTTTCCTTCGGGAGCATCCCAGTTAAGTTGGACGTCATTGCCTGTTATCTCCGCCGTAAAATTTTGAACGCCTTCGAGTGTGGGAGCACCGTCGGGATAAACATAAAACATAGCCGACTGGTTTTGATTGAATTGATAACCGCCGGGATTCAGATTATTCAGATAATAATAGCCGTTGGCATAACCACTCCAGCCCCAGTTGAAATGAAAATGGTTTGTTCCCTGATATCCGTCGCAAACAAAAGCATGTCCTCCTGCACTTCCGGATCCTGCATAATAAACGGGTCTTCCGAGATTTATTTCGTTTTTAAGCTTGTTTTCAAAAGTCTCAATGGGGAAACTGTTTTTTGATACCAACTGAGCATTGGGAGAATATCCGAAATATTCGACAAGAGCATCTCTCGCATCTGCACTAAAAGCGCCCGAGCCGCTTGTGGAATATTGCATATCAACCGACACGCCGCAATGATACATTAAGGTAGCAACCGCACTGTTGGATGAATTAACCGAATTCGGCATTGATGACCATTCATAAGTTGTTGCGCCGAAATTTGCCGACTGCGTTCCGTAACCGGGACAGTTATATGAGTGTGAACCTGTTCCTTGTGCGGGATGGTTATGGTATTTCATAACCTGTGCCATAGCTGTTGCAACGCAACCCGTGTAAACGTGACCTCCGGGTCCACCGCTTGCAGGCGGACACATAGCATTGTAATATGTTCCCTGATCCCAGGTTGTCGTCAATAATGCGGTTACCTCGTCAAAACTCTTTACCGCCGGCGTATTCTGCAGTAACTCTTTCCACGTTGATGATATAAATTTATCCGGTTGAAGTGAATTTTCCCTCGCATAAACTATCTGTTCGGTATAATTATTCATCCAGTATTTGAAATTATCTGCTTCCTGACTTTGCTGTTCCGAAAAATTACCATCAAACGAATATCCGAGAACGGGATATACGTTATCTTCTGCCGCAATGATTTCAAAACCTTTATTATTACCAATGTTGTAGATGTAATAAACAGGTTGATTGTTTATCTTTTTTGTAAAAACCAAATTTACCGAAATATTACCGCCGGTTTGTATTTTTGAATATGTTATGTAATGATTTTTAGCCGCTTTGGCCGCAGTTTGTTCATTAACGATTTTTGCCGATACGAAAGTAAAAAGTCCGGCTAAAAGAAAAAGTAAAATGGAAATTCGTTTCATAATAAGATAATATTTAAAAGGATTTTGCAATATTCATAATGAATTAACATAAAACAGAGACAACAAATGAAATTTAAAGGTTGCAAAAGTAACAAAAGAAAAGAGGTTGCCAAATTTTTCTGACAACCTCCTTTCAACAAACAGTGATAATAATCTGCTAATTTTTGATTATCTTATTGACAATAACCGTTTTACCGGTTTCGATTTTTAAGAGATATACTCCGTTTTCAAAACCCGACATATCAATTTTGGTGTCATTAGCCTTAACATCCGCATCAATGAGCAGTTGGCCGCTATTTGAAAACAGCCTGATATTGTTTATTATTTCTGCCGAACTAATTTTCACAATACCGGAAGCCGGATTCGGATAAATTTTAGTCAAAAGACTAATATTCTCACCTATACCTGTAATCGTGATACCTTGGATATTTGACGGGTCGGATTCATATTCGCAAAATACGGCGGTAACTTTAAATTCATGATAACCGACGTCAGGATCGGAAAAAGTATAGGTTGTTTCCGACAGTGGCTGCGCATTTAGCAATTCGAATGTTCCGCTCTCGAAAGAGTGATAGACATTATAACCGTCAAAACCCTTGACTCCGTTCCAGTTAAGGATAATATCTCCGTTATCAAGCGAAAGAGTCAGATTTTCGGGCGAAGGTATTGGTGGAACCGTAACGCTTAGAACATTCGAAGGATCGGATTCTCCTTCGTCATAGACGGCAGTAACCTGATATGTGTATGTCATTTGAGGTTCGAGGCATAAATCATCTATACATTGATTGGTAGTAAATGTTAGCAAAGTTCCATCGCGATAAATATTAAAGCCCAACAAACCTTTATTCTTATTTTTATTGGATTCCCGTCCATTATTTTTTGCAATTTGCCTATTTGTAATCTGTTTGGATTGTTTACTTCCTGAATCTTGAATTAATGGAATTGCAATGCGGTCGTTATTTGAATTAGGAGAAACAAAGGCTGCAATATTCCAATTATAATCAAATCCGTAATCTGCTGAAAGGGATTCCCAGTTTGATCCGTCAATTGAAACCATATCGCCTTTATATTACACTGCCGGACCGGCATCTGTCCCTGCAGGAAAATCGCCAAACCCAATGGAATTTGAAATTATTTCCAAATTTTTTTTTTAAAACCGTATTCTACCTGAAATACAAAAAAGACCCTTCCCTGAAATGGGAAAGGTCTTTTTTTAAAAAACAACAATTCATATAAGCGGGATTCTGTTTAAATCTATCATTTATCTGGGATTCAGGTCACCCTGAACCTCAAGCAGCCAACCCCCCGGGATCGGACGAGCAGCCCTTATCCCGCCTACGGCGGGAGTCCCGGTATATTTGGCCTTTCAGCCCGTAAGGTTTACCCCGTTGCTATGTCACCATAACAACGCGTGAGCTCTTACCTCACATTTTCACCCTTGCCCGCCGTAGCTTTAGCGAAGGCGGGCTTGCCCATCTTCTTAGATTGCCTTCACAAAAGCTACGGCGTCGGCGGTTATTTTCTGCGGCACTTGCTGTGACCCTGACGGGCCCCTTCCCGTTAGGAAGTACGGTGCTCTGTGCTGTCCCGACTTTCCTTAACGCCATTTGCGTCACGATAGAAAGAACTGTTGATTTTCGGTTGCAAATTTACAAAAAACATACCAATACTTATTTTACCATTGTTATTTCGATTACTTTTGTATTTTATAATTATAATAACGGTAAATGAAAAAAATATCTTATTTAATACTGATTGTTTTTCTTGCAATCTCATGCTCTTCAAATATGAAAAATGCAGACCTTATAGTTTACAATGCCAAAGTATATACGGTAAACAATGATTTTGATATTGCAGAGGCGTTTGCCGTAAAAGACGGCAAATTTATTGTCGTCGGCAGCAATGATGATATATTGACAAAATACGTTGCCGGCAAAAAGATTGATATGAAAGGCAAACCCGTTTATCCCGGCTTTATTGATGCCCATTGTCATTTTTACGGTTATGGAATAATGCTGGTGACCAAAGCCGATCTTGTCGGAACAACCTCATTCGAGGAGGTTATTACAAGATTAAAAGAGTATTATGACAAATATCCTTCGGATTGGCTGCAGGGGAGAGGATGGGATCAGAATGACTGGGAAGTTAAGAAATTTCCGGATAATCATATTTTGGATGAAGCCTTCCCGGACACTCCTGTTTTTATCACAAGGATTGACGGTCATGCCGCCATTGCTAATTCAAAGGCTTTACAACTTGCAGGTGTTACGGAATCAACCCGGGTTGAAGGTGGAAAACTGATGGTGAAAAACGGTAAACTTACCGGCGTTTTGGTTG
>JALSSR010000001.1 GCA_026984135.1 Bacteroidales bacterium | reverse complement strand
TGCAAAGTTTTACAAGGCTTAAACCGTAATTGTCGTGTGTGCGCTGCAATTCAGCTGATAGTTTCTCGGTTTGACTGATGATTTTCCGGGTACGTTCATTGTTAAAGAGGAGAACTTTTCTGTTATTGCGTTTCGATTCAACAATCATTTTTAAAGTATTGTGAATAAGAAATGCAATGGCACTTTTGCTCTCTGTCGTGAGTGGCGAGTCACTGTTGCTTACACCAAAATTACTTGGATTTTCATTAAAATATATGAAGACAAGATCGCTGAGCCCCTTCTGCTCTCCGGGTAGCTTTATTAATAAAATCACATTGTCTTTCTCATCAAAAATATCCAATTCGGGTAACAATGTTTTATCGTAAACTTCAAACGGGACACTTTCCCTGTTGAACCAGGTAAATGGTGTTTTGTTTTTTCTGATTTGAAAAAGGCTTTCTGATGCCCGGCTGATATCCAGCTCTTTTATCTTGTAACTTCCTTTCTCCTTTTCGGCAGATTTTCCTATTAATGATTTTGATGCAGTATCAAAGAATACAGTTACAACCTTTTCAATACCGGGCAACATGGAGGTAACAACCTCATAGAGGTTGCTAACCGGATTGTCTGTGAAGTCATATCTGTGCATATCTTTGAAAAATTAAGCAAAAATAAATATAATTAAGTTAATAATGCAAATAAATTAAGAAAAAAATTAAGTTAAGATAAGTTGAAATTAAGTTTAAGTTTGAAAAATAAAGCCACTTAATTATTAACTTAAATGAAATTAAGCACTTAAAAAGCTTGACATCACTATGTTTGATGTTGTAATCTTGCAAAGCAATTTGAGATTTTCAACCTTATGGATATTTCAATATGGCAGGAAAAGAAAATATTTATTAAGTAAAAATTAAAGCTAATCATTATGAGAAATGAAGTTTTTGAGAAAATAAAGCAAAGCAGAATGCGATATCTTGCGGAACTTAAAAACTCCGAAGAAAGAGAACCTGAGGATGACAATAAAAAAGCCCCTGATGAAAAGAATGAGGAAAATGAAAAGAATGAAAAGTTCCATTTCCCGGATTTGACACAAAAACTCAGTCTTAATTTTGATATATCGGAAATTGCCGGAACGATTGATATGGGCTTAAAGGGCTTGAAATCAGTTGTCTCCAAGTTCTTTGGAATTATAAATTCGGTTTTTAAATCTACCGGGGAAAAAATTAATGATACAACGGACAAGTTGACCGAAAGATTTTATAACTATTCATCCGGATTTTTTGAGGACAGATATGAATATGTTGAGATTGAAAATATTTCGGGTGATAAAACCTTAACTGCTGCTATTCCTGCTGTGTTTGAAGCGGATTTTGAAGACGGTATAACCTTTTTTAAAGAAACCTGGAAAAAACTTTCAAAAATCAGGCTTGTCAGAAATATTGTTTTGTTTTTTGAGTTTGACGAGAATATTACAACAGAAAGCCGGGCGAAAAATACCGGTGTGCTTCATGAAAAAGTTTTTGAAATTACCGGACAGGTGCATACAGCCTTAAAAAGCACAATCACTTATATAAATACCCGGGTTGTTAAAACTTCTGTCAAACGAAACAGTGTAAATCATTTCAGTTATAAAAATACCGGAGTTAAGCGCTTTTTTACAATCCGAAAACTTACGGCAGCTAAGATGAAGCAAATTTTATTTCCTGCAATAAACAGATTTATTCGAAAACAATTTTCTTTGTAACAGATTTGTCGCCGACCTCTGCTTTTATCAAATAAATGCCTGCTTTTTGGGATACGGAATAGTAAACACTTCCCTCATTAATGACCCTGTTTTCAATCGTTCTAATTTTTTCACCCGTTGAATTGTAAATGGATATTTTAACCTTTGCCGGATGCGAAAGTGTTAATCTGATATTGCATTTTTCCTTTGCAGGATTAGGATAAACAAATAGTTTAGATGATATACTTAAATCAGCTTTAGATGAGGTTGTTCCGGGTATATATACTTTGTTCTTGTAAGCACTGTTTGAGTATGTTGAGGCTAAAATCATCAAAGTGTCGTTTGTGGTATATGCTTTGGAAAAGGATGTGACATAAGAGGCAGGTAACCCTTCGTTTGCTTCAAACCACTCTTCACCTGCCGTTTTTGTTATATATACACCATGGTCAGTGGAAGCAGCATAAACAACTTCAGGGTTAAGTTCGCTTACATACAAATCGGTTATTTTCGACCAGACCGAAAAACTGAGGCCGGTACTTTCCCAGTTGGCTCCTGCATCAACTGATTTATAAACGCTTCCGTTTGTTGACCCGTAACCTCCAATGCCTCCATAAAGAATATCAGGATTTACGGGGTCGCAAACTATTGCACTTGTCCATTTTGTGGATTCGGGTATTCCGTTGCTTATCTCATTCCACGAAATGCCCTCATCAATACTCTTAAGGAAACCTCCTTTATCCTGGTTTTTATTTCCATAGGCAGAATAAACAGTCTGCCCTGAAGAACCGGGATCAATAAAAAGATATCTGAAACTGTCATATTCGGCACCTTGATAGACATTGTCCCAGGTCTGGCCTCCGTTTGACGACTTGTAAATCATGGATTCCCATCCGGCAACACCGAAATTATTACCACCAATAAATATCACGTCAGGATTGGTTTCGGGAATGGCAAGTGCGAAAATTTCAGTTTCAAAATATGTTCCAAGGTTCGGGCCAAGATTTTGCCAGGTTTGACCGTTATCATCCGACATATACAACCCTTCCTGTGCAACCGTTGAAGGACCGTTCGACCATGCATACAATGTTCCGTCCGTATTAATGCCAACTGTCGAGAATCTTGTTGCAGGTAAGCTCTCAACGAGTTCCCAGCTTTCTCCTCCGTCATTGCTCAGGTAGCACCCGCCGGAATTTTCTGCCTCAAAAGATGCCAGTATTCTCTGCGGGTTGCTCTCTTCTATTTCAATATCATTGATTAACAGTGCGGCAATACCCGTATTGGAATAAACCCAGGAGTTTCCGGAATCCTCACTTTTGCAAACGCCAAGGCTTAAAAACCCGGCAAATAATACGTCAGTATTCTCATAACCGAAAATCAAAGACCTTACACTTCCATTGCCACCGGCACCGGTAGTATTAAAATCCCAGTTTGCACCTGCATCGGCAGAAAAATATACTCCGTCACCCTCAGTTGCAACCCACATATTATCGGAATTTGAAGGGTCAATCAGTATATCATTAACGACTTTATTAGGGAACGAACCCGAGATGTTTTGCCAGCTGGTTCCCCAATTGTCGCTTTCGTAAATTCCCATTACATTACCGCCGAAAAGTTGTCCTCCACCGACATAAACCTTTTGATTTGCTATTGCAACAACATTGTAAGGTTTTGATGAGGGAAGATTTGATGTTGTCACAGTCCAGTTTTCCCCACCGTCGAAACTAACAACCACAAAAGCGTCGGAAATTCCCGAGGTGGCAATGAAAAATACCGTCTGCGGATTATCAGGATCAATTGCAACACTGACGGCCGAGGCTCCCACAGGCAGAATATCTATCATGTTGTAATATGTCCACGAATCTCCACCATCTGTAGATTTGATTATCAGGCGGTTAGTTGATGATGATGCCGAACCTGAAACCGCCATATATATTATATCGGGATTTGATTGTGAAACGGCAATATCATAAACACCTCCCGCTGAAGAAAAGTAAAATGATTGCCATGAAGTACCACCGTCAGTTGATTTATACGCTTTACCCGATATGAAAGCACCACCTGCAATAAGAGTTCCGTCGGATAGACACTCCACGGAATTGAATTTTTTTCCCGGGGCAGCGTTTGACAGAGTCTCAAGAAATTCCCAGTTCTCCCCACCGTCATAAGAGATGAAAGGTATTCCGGCTGCCGCAATCATAATGTCAGGATTTGCAGAATAGATAGCAATATCCAGAACATCTCCGCCATAAGGTCCGACGGATGTCCACCCTGCACCGCTTTTATTCTCCGGTACTTGCAGATTTTCCCAGTTTGCTGGTATTCTTTGATTTAAATAAATGCCATTGCTGTCGTATTTTTTATCAATTGTTTGAGCCCGTATTCCGGAATGCGATAAGATAATACTTGAAAATACAATTGAGAAAAATGCTTTTGTGAAAATGTTAAAATGAACCATAGTCGAATGTTTTTTATTTTGGTTCAAAGATATGAAATATATTTGCAAAAAAAATTATTGTGGGTACAAAGTTTAATAATATCATTTTTGTCATATTTGTTTTGATTTTTTATACCGGATGTTCGGATGAGCCAGGTAAAGATGAAGGTTTCGGGACAGGTTACTATCTTAACCATAATGATACGGTGAAATATGTCGGGATGGACAATTGCAAAACCTGTCATTTTGAGGAGTGGAAGTCATACATCAGGACGGGAATGGGGAAATCGTTCAATCATGCTACAAAGCAATTCAGTGCCACGGTAATCGGACCCGACTCGATAATTTATGATCCTTATAAAAACCTTTATTATCACCCATACTGGAAAAACGATACGACTTTGATGCTTCACGAATACAGGGTAGAAGGAAAAGATACCGTGTTCAGCAGGAGAGAAGTCGTTGATTATGAGGTGGGTTCAGGTGAACATACCAACTCACATATTTTTGTGAGAAACGGCTATGCTTTTCAAATTCCGTTTACCTATTACACCCAACTTGGTATGTTTGATTTTCCTCCCGGATTTGAGGGTGGGCATAATACACGTTACGGTCGTAAAATAGGTCTTGAGTGTATGTCGTGTCATAACGGATTTCCGGATTTTGTACTTGGCTCGGAAAACAAATACCGTGAAATAAAAACCGGAATTGATTGTGAAAGATGTCACGGTCCCGGAGAGATACATTCAAAGCTAAAGCAGGAAGGCGTTGTTATTGACACTTCTAAGTACATAGACTACAGTATTGTCAATCCATTGAAGCTTCCGCCCGAACTTCAGAACGATCTTTGTGCGCGATGTCATCTTCAGGGGACAATGGTGGTAAAACCGGGTAAAAGTTTTTACGACTTCAAGGCAGGGATGCATCTGACCGATGTCCTGGATGTCTTTATGCCGCGGCATGAAGGCGGTAAAGAGGATTTTATTATGGCATCACATTATGAGAGAATGCGCGAAAGCGAGTGCTACATTAATACAAAAGGTACGGACGGTGAACTGACTTGCCTGATGTGTCACGTTCCGCATACTCCCATTGAAGAGACTCCGGCAAAACAGTATAAAGATGCCTGTTTGAATTGTCATAAACCGGATGTGAACTATTGCACTCTCCCCGAAAATGAACGCAGGAAAGAAGGAGACAACTGCTATGTCTGCCATATGCCTCTTTCGGAGACCAGAGACATCCCGCATGTTAAAATTCACGACCATAAGATTGCAAGACCGAAAACACCCGAGGAGCTTGCACAGCCGAGAGTTTTTAAAGGGTTGATTGCAGTTAATAATCCGGAAACAGACAGTATCACGGTTGCACGAGGGTATCTGCAGGAATATGAAGCCTTTCAGCCTGATCCTCAATATCTTGATTCGGCGTTCAGCTATTTGAATATCAAAGCTTACAACGACCAAAATTCAATTTGGTTCAATGCAATAATCAATTATTACTTTATGAGAAAAGATTACAAATCAATAATTGATCTTGTGGAAGAAATTGGGAATACGACTGTTCTTTCAAAGTATGTTACCGAAAAGGATTATACAAATTATGATGCCTGGACAGCTTACCGTATCGGACAGTCATACGAAAGTTCGGGAAATCTTTTGATAGCAAAATATTTTTATGAAAAAGCGATTGAGCTTGCAAAATATAATCTGGATTTTCAAAATAAATACGGTACATTGCTTTCGGAAGAGGGGGACTTTACAAAAGCAAAAAAGGTTTTTGAATTCATAATATCCGAATATCCAAATCATGTTTCGGCACATGTTAATCTGGGCTATGTTTATTCCCGGCTTGGAAGTATTGACAACGCAAAGAAAGATTATGAAAAGGCATTAAATCTTAATCCCGACAATATCCAGGCTCTGCTGAATATTTCGGGGATATATCTTTTTCAGAACGACACGGAAGAGGCTAAAGAGCATATTGAAAGAGTTTTAAAACTGGAACCTCATAACCAAAAAGCCCTGATATTAAGGTCAAAACTAAATAACTGAATTTTGTACTGAAAAATCAGAACATTTTTTTATAAAATGACGTTTAAAATGTTGTCAATGAGAAGGAAGCCCATTATATTATTGTCGGTGATAATTTTACTGCTTCTCGCAGGAATTTTTTTAACCACTACCTACTCAACTATCTTTGATAATAAAGGTAAGTGGGAGAGGGTAACCATATTGGCCGGAAGGCATTCATATTACCATTCCTTTCACATTCTTTATGACGTTGATGAGATAGAATTTTACTTTAAAACCAATGACACCTGGTATTACAAAGAGCCGGAGAGAAACGGCTGGAATAAGATTCACGGTTTTTCATTTGGAAACCATCACGACCAGTCCTCGGCTCGTTTGGTCTATAAATGTGTTCATGACACTTTGCTCTTAGTCGGAGGATACTGCTGGATTGATGGTGTGAAACCCGATGATGGAGTCGGGCAACAGGCTATAATTGATACTATTGAACCAAATAAAACCTATCACTGCCGGATAAAATATGAGGATAATAAATTTAAGTTCTTTTTTGAAGATAAGTATTGGGAGTGCAAAGCAGGTCAGCACGAAAACTGGGGCTATCTGCTGGAACCATACATAGGCGGGGTTTTCACCCTTGACCACGACTGGTATATTGATCTTAAAGATGTTCCGGTTAGAAAAAAGAATAGCTTCACCGACAGTTCCGTTCTCAAAGAAAAAAATTAAAATAAAAATTTCTTTTTTCTGTTTTATGAACATTAGTTCAATAACTTTGCACCAATAAAATCTGTTGAAATGGAATTGAATCATATTGCGCTTACGGTAACAAATCATCAGGAGATAATTGATTTCTATCAGGATATCTTGGGGTTTCAGACTATGAGGGTCTTTGAACTTGAGAGTCAATTATCCTGGAAAATTTTTGGTATTCCCGATGATGTTGCAATTGCCGTTTTATCAAAAGATGAACTTACTCTTGAAATTTTTATCAGTAATAAACCAATAAAACCGGGATTCGGACATATTTGCCTTAATGTGAAAAATAGAGAAACGATTATCAGGAAAGCTAAGGCTATGGGCTATAATGTTGTTAGTATTGACAGAGGCTCTTACGATTTGATTTTTATTAAAGACAAAAATGGAAATTTATTTGAACTAAAAGATATTGGATAATGTATAAATATATCTTCGGACCTGTCCCTTCGCGACGTCTTGGAATGTCGCTTGGTGTTGACCTTGTTCCGCATAAAGTATGCTCGCTTGATTGTGTTTATTGCGAGTGTGGCAAAACAACAAAACTCACAACCGACAGAATGGAGTATATACTTTATGATAAGGTCATACAGGAGTTGTCGGATTTTTTTAAAAATAATCCTGTACCCGATTATATTACTTTTTCAGGCTCGGGCGAACCGACATTAAACTCGAGAATAGGGGATGTGTTGAAATTCATTAAAACAAATAAGCCGGATATTCCCGTTGCGGTATTAACTAACGGAACACTGTTTTATGACAAGCAGGTCAGGGCGGAGATATTGGATGCGGATGTTGTTCTTCCTTCACTGGATGCAGCTTCGCAGGAGGTATTTGAGAAAATCAACAGGCCTGCGCAAATGCTTGATGTTGAGGAGTATATTGATGGTATTGTTGCATTTCGTAATGAATATACAGGGAAGATTTGGTTGGAGGTTTTGATAATCCCGGGATACAATGACAGTGAAAACGAATTGAAACTACTGAAAGAGGCTTTTGGCAAAATCAAACCCGATTCAATTCAGGTGAATACACTTGACAGACCTGGAACGGTAGAGGATTTGCGCCCGGCAACAAGAGCTGAATTGCAACGTGTTGTTGATTTCTGGGATATGGAAAATGTTGAGATAATCTCGGCAGCCCCTGACCGGAAAAATATCAAATCCTACCGCGAAGATGTGGAAACGGCCATTTTGGAAACGATTTTCAGAAGACCCTGCACCGTGGACGACCTTGTGAAGATTCTCGGGAAACACATAAATGAAGTGAACAAATACCTTGATGTGCTTGAAGCTGAAAACAAGATTGAACATACAAGGCAGGAGAGGGGAGTGTTTTATAAAGTTGTACGTACTTAATTTGTGATTTTTATTATCAACTCCTTAATTTCTTTTTCAACTGCTTTCCGTGTTTGGATTTCTTCCTGAAGGGCTTTCTCTTTTTCCTGAATTGAATTCCCGAGTTCTTTATTTTCTTCCCTTAGTTGATTTATCTCATTACGAAGTTTTGCGGAAAAATCGGAATTGTCTTTGTCTGTTTTGGAAAATTCGTCAATTCTGTTTAAAAGTTTTTCCTTATCTCTTTTCAAGGATTTGATCTCTTTAACAAGCTCTTCATTTTTATACAGGTCATCATCACGGTCTTCGGCGCTGGCCCATATACGTTCAATTTCATCTTTTACCCTTCTGTATCTTAAATGCCTGTCGATTAGGATGCCGAGAAGAACAATAATAATAATGCCGGTGCCTGTCAGGCTGTAGAAGAGTAGTTTTGTAAAGTTCTCCCTCTCGGACAGTATTGTATCTTTTGTTTCAATTTCTTTTTGGGCCATTTTTATCTCATTCCTCAGTTTTTCAATTTCAGTCTCCATCTTCCCGGCTTTTAACCGCTCTCTGCCAAGATATTCATTTATTATAATATTATCGGTTTTAAGTATATCACCTGCCTGATCTTTTAGCTTCATCAGGTCTGGCCAGGTATGTTTCTTCAATGATTCACGAAATTGCAGGTAATCCTGGTATTTGTTGTTTCTGTCCGAAAGAATGGAGTCTAATAATGGCTGACCCAAAAGTTCAAAAGGCAGGATTATCACCATGAAAACAGGAATCCATTTTGCAAAATCAAACCTTTTAAACTTGTTTAAATACATAATATTATGAATTAGTTATATGTCAATAGCAATGACTGATATTGACCGCAACTTAGTCAATTTGATTTGCAAAGTTAATGATTTTTATATTACCGCATCATTTCTTCTTATAAAGAAGGCAGGAGACAGGGTAATGGTCTGACAGCAGTATCCGGTGTCTGGTGAAATTAATTGATGAATATGATTTATCGTAAAGTATATGGTCAATTCTTAGAACCGGAAACAGTTTTCCGGCATAAGTATTGGCAAAACCGCTGCCGCTCTCCACAAAAGCATCGGTAAGTCCTTTTGAGATTTTGCGGTATGTATATGATTCGGGTGTGTCATTAAAATCGCCGCAAATGATAACAGGATGAGGCGACTGTGCCAAAGCACCTTCTATTATTAAAGTCTGGAAACCTCTTTTTTGAAATGCGTAATTAATTTTGCGCAAAATCTTACCTGAGCCCTTTCTGAATTCATCTCTTTTCTTTTGAATGTCCATCTCCGAAATAAATCTGTAATCTTCATTTCTGAAATGCAAAGATGCAAGATGCAGGTTAAAGACTCTTATTGTGTCCTCACTTGTGACGATATCTGCAAAAATGGCTATTGTCTTTTGTTTATATTTTATAAAACCATTGTTTATGATCGGGAATTTGCTGAAGACGGCAATAGCATCAAGTTTTTTATTATCGTTTTTAGGATAGTAATTCTCCGAATAAAAGTATCTGCAACCAATCTGTTTTCCAAGCTCGGCCGGAAATTCTTTAAATCCTTTCCTGTCGTACAAAAGTTCCTGAAGGCAAACGACATCAGGCTTCTCTTCTTTCAGAAATTTTAAGATCTTCGACTCATTGCTGAAATCCCGTATATGTTTTGTGGAAATAGTGCTCTCTTTAACAAGATTTTGAATGTTGTAACTTATTGTTTTAATGTATTTTGTGTTTTTATCCGGTGACTTTTGTGTATGAAACTCGATTAGTCGTCCAACACTGTTCCATCCGATTGCAATAAAAAGTATTGATATCAGTGCATACTTCCACTTGACAATTAGCCAGAAAATAATGAATGCGAGATTTACCGCAAAAATGACAGGATATGACAATCCTGCAAAAGCGAGCGGAGAGAATGTAGTGGGGTTGATATATGAAGCGGCATAGGAAAGAAGCAGGGCAATAACGGCAATAGCATTGAAAGTCAGAATGATTTTTCTGATAAAGGAATGAAACTTCTTTTTTTCTGTTGCCACCAAGGTTGATATATTATTATTTTTGACAAACCTTTGCTTGCCTTTAATCTTTTATTTTATAATTGCTATCTCCTGATTTTTATTTCTAACTCATAATCCTCTTTCTCCTCATCTTCTCTTTCCGCTGGCATTAAACAATAGCTCCTTTTCTTCCTTTGTCAGGCTTTCGTATCCCGACTTTGAAATTTTATCCAGAATGTGATCTATCTTTTTTTGCTGTTGTTTTTTATTGTAATTATAATCCTCATCTTTCACAGGCCTTTCATTGGAATAGACATTTTTAAATTTCGATTTGGGTTTCCTTTTAAAAACCGACCGAAGTGATGCAAATGAAATCCCTCTAAATGAGGATGTTATATCTTTCCCTTGTCGGAGGTAATGGGCGAAAAGGAAGCCGTATGTCGCTCCTCCGATATGAGCCAAATGTCCGCCGGAATTTGCCGATTTGACCATAAATATATCCAAAATAATTGAGAATACTGCTACCCAAACTATTTTAACAGGTCCGATAAAAAGCAGGTTTATTTTGAAATTGGGTACGTAAAACGATATTGCGGTAACAATAGCCATGACAGAGGCTGATGCACCGAGAGCCACCGAGTTAATGTAAACATCCTGAAACTTAGGGAAGATATTAAACGAAAGAATGTAAAACAGCGCACCTGCAAGTCCGCCGACTATATATATGGAAAGTAGCTGTTTTTCAGAAAGGTATTGCAAAAAAATCCTTCCAAACCAATAGAGCCATAGCATATTGAACAGTATATGCCACAGGTCGAAATGCAGAAACATATAGGTGAACAGAGTCCAGGGACGGGTTAACAATTTGCCTAAAGAAGCAGGTACTGCAAGCCATTCAATGATATTGTCAATATACGGAACCTTGAAAAGGTCGAAGATGACATCTAAAACCATAATCAGCACCCAAACAGCAACATTGATAAGAATGAGTTTTACAAGTACATTGTTGCTTCTGAAATATTCCTTCAGATCTTGTATCGGGTTTCTTTGATAATAATTTCCTGTATTGTACATACTGCCAAAAATTCAGTTAACGTTTTTTCCAGTATAGCAGCAGGAAATATCCAAATATCATACCACCCAAATGTGCGAAATGAGCAACATTGTCGGCTGTTCCGGATACTCCCGAGAATAGTTCGATTGCACCATATATCATTACAAAATATTTTGCCTTCACGGGAATGGCAAAATAGACGTATATCAGAGAATTAGGGAACATCATTCCAAAAGCGAGTAGAATGCCGAATACAGCACCCGATGCACCTATTGTGGTTGTGTTTATCAACATATTCATTTTTCCTAAGGCAGGGTCGGCAAAGTTTTTTCCTTCCATAAGAAGGTCATAGCCTTTCTCCTGAACATATTTGATCATCTCAGGATCAAGAGCACTCTCAACACTTGAAATTCTGAAATATAGCACAAGCAGTTGTATCAATCCCGCTCCGATTCCGGTGACCATATAGTAAACCAGAAAACGCTTGGGTCCCCAAACATTTTCAAGAACATTCCCGAACATCCACAGAGCGAACATATTGAATAAGATATGCGTGAAACTGCCGTGCATAAACATATATGTGACAAGCTGGTGGGGTCTGAACATCGGAGATGTGAAATAGTGCAACCCGAGATATTCATTGAGGTCTATTCTGTTTGAGAAAGCCATTGTCCCTAAGAAGAACAGGGTGTTAATTATCAAAAGATTTTTAACAACCGGTGGCAGTATTCTGAATCCTGTTGGTCTGAATTGTTCCATTCTTTAAAGCTAATTTTTCATTAATCAAATTTTTCATTGAGATAATCCATTGTCAGGATCCGCAATGTCGGTTTACCGTCGGGAGAAACTTCCGGCATCCTACAGGCAAATAACTGATCAATGAGCGATTTTATTTCCTCGGCCTGCAATTTTCTTCCCTGTTTAATCGAAAGATTAACTGCCATTGAGCGCGCTAAATTAACCTTTTTATCCTTTGCAATATCTTTCAGGTGTTTTTTGAAATTCTCAATTATGCCTTCCAAAACGCCTTTGATATCCCGATTGTTCATTTCGGCAGGGTTACCGTTTACAATAAATGTATTTTCCCCGAAATCCTCAATGTCGAACCCCAGTATTTTAAGCTCATCGTTTATCTCTTTTAATATTTCGGCATCGGAAGGGGAAAACTGAATTGTAACGGGAAAAAGTTGTTGTTGTGATGTTCCTTTCCGGGAATCAAGCTTTTTAAGAAATCTTTCAAAAAGAATTCTTTCGTGCGCTCTCTGTTGGTCAATTATCAAAAGACCTGATTTTACGCTGCTTACAATATACTTGTTATGTAACTGAAAAACCGTACCCGATTCTGTTTCAGGCTCTTTATTTTCCGGAATAAAACCGAAAGAGGCATTCTCTTCAGGATGATTTGTATTCTCCTGTCTGTTTTGTGTGAAATCCTTTTCACCGTAAAGTTTCTGCCAGTTACGGGTGTCGGGTTTATCAGGGTGAAATGCAGGCTTGTTTTCCCGTTTTGCTTCCACTTCAAAAGGGTTGTAGCTTTCGTCAATATTGACAGTAGGTTGTTTTATCTCAGTGCTTCTTGGAAGCGGGGTTATGTCAATTCCTCTTTCAACATCGAAGTCAATGGACGGAGTAAGATTGAATTTGCCAAGTGCTTGCTTCACCGCCGAACTTAGCATAGCATATATCACCTGATTATTTTCAAAGTTGACTTCCGTTTTTGTAGGATGGATATTTATATCAATTTCATCGGGATTTAATTCGAAATATATGAAATAGGTGGGGAAAGCATCCGACGGAATAAGTTCTTTAAAAGCATTGTTAACAGCGTGGTTAAGATAAGGGTGTTTTATAAACCTGCCGTTCACAAAGAAATATTGCTCACCCCTTGTCTTTTTGGCAAACTCCGGCTTTCCGATAAATCCCGAAATGTTAACCAAATCGGTTTTTTGCTCAACAGGAACAAGTTTGGTGTTATAAGCAGTACCGAAAAGTGAGGCTATTCTCTGTTTTAAACCGGATTTTTCCAATTGAAAAAGCTGTCGGGTTTCATTAAAAAACGAAAACCTTATTTCCGGATAAACAAGTGCCACTCTTTGAAATTCCTCAATTATATGTCTTAGTTCGGTATTGTTGCTCTTGAGAAATTTGCGTCGCGCAGGAATATTGTAAAACAGATTTTTAATTGAGAACGAAGTCCCGTTTGTTGAGGAGCAGGGCTCTTGACTTTTCACCTCCGAACCTTCAATCTTTATGCATATACCCACCTCATCTTCAACCCTTTTTGTTTTGAGTTCAACCTGTGCTATTGCTGCAATGGACGCAAGTGCTTCACCGCGAAAGCCGAGTGTTTTAATTGCAAACAGGTCTTCGGCATTATTGATTTTGGAAGTGGCATGGCGTTCAAAGGCCATTCTGGCATCGGTTTCCGACATTCCACATCCGTTATCAATTACCTGAATGAGCGTTTTGCCGGCATCTTTGATGATGAGTTTTATATCATCGGCGCCGGCATCAACTGCGTTCTCGAGTAATTCTTTTACTGCTGAGGCGGGTCTTTGAATCACTTCGCCGGCAGCTATCTGGTTTGCAACAGAATCGGGTAAAAGGTGTATTATATCTGACATTAATAAAAATCGTCGTTAATTATTTAAAGAAAAAATAGTAAAGCAGGGCAATTATAATGGCAATGTAAATCACCACACTAACATTCGCTTTTCTTTGCCTTACCGATGAACTTTTTCGTAGTCTTTTCCAATCTTTTCCGATAAGAGTCTTAAAATCAGGCTTGTTGCCGTCTTCAGACATCCCGAGCTCTTTTTTTCGTTGTTCCCAATATTCCTTTTCTTCGTCGTAATAACGTGTGCGAAGAGTAAACCTCTTGGGTTTGGGAGTTTTGAAAAAGACAATTCTCATTTTATTTTTTTTGCAAAGGTACGGATTTTGATAAAAGATTTTTCTAATTTTGTGTTAAAAGATGTTAGCAATGGAATTAAGCGGGAATAACAAACTGAAAAATATTATTGTGGTGGGTGACAGGCTTCTTATTAAACCTGTTTCGCATTCGTCGAAGACAAAAAGCGGGCTTTATCTTCCTCCCGGATATAAGGAAAAAGAAGATGTTCAGTCGGGTTATGTCATAAAGGCAGGCCCGGGCTATCCGATACCTCTTCCCGGTGACGATGTTGACGAACCCTGGAAAAAAACCGATGAAAAAATAAAGTATATTCCATTGCAGGCTAAAGAGGGTGATCTTGCAATTTTTTTGCAAAAAGGTGCTGTGGAAATAATGTATGAGGGTGAGAAATATTTTATCGTCCCCCAACATTCCGTACTACTGCTTGAGAGAGACGAGGCGCTGTTTGAATGACGAAATTACCGGATAAGTATCCTTCTTCCTTCTATTCGGACGGTTCGTTTAATTTGGTCTTTAATGGGAAATAACCTTTGCGAGAACCGGAAATTTTTGTTGCGCAAGATAAAAAGTGCCGAAAAACAGAGCGTTGTAAAACAGATCACCGAGAACGCCATTGTTAAGGAACGGTAATCCGGCAGTATAACTTTCAAGCAAACCTGCAAAATTTTGAGGATAATAGGGACTTCCTATCCATACTGCAAAGTTGGTAATCAAAAAGAATATGATGGATGAACCGACGGATGCGAGCAGAAGCGATCCGAATTTAACACGGTTTTTTAACATCATTCCGATTCCGACAATAACGGCAAATCCAAGGTAAACGGCAATCATATATGAGTGGAATCCAAGTATCATATCCGAAATAAAAAGGGCTGCCATAGGAATCAGAAATGCCGTAAATTTCTTATTAAAATATGTGCCTCCGAACAGTGCCATTGCTGCTATGGGAGTAAAATTAGGCCAGTGTGGGATCAGTCTGAAAAGGGCACCGGCTACAATTACGGAAATAATAAAAAAGAATCTCGGATTTAATGTCTTATTGTTCATAGTTAAAATTTTTTTGTGTTATTTTCGATTACAAAAGTAAAAAAATCATTGATTCATCATAAAATAAAACAAAAGAATTATTAAAAAGTTTTCATCCTCCCAAAGAGACCGAAGTATGAGGCCGTCTCTTTCAAAGGGCTGTTCGGAATTTTTCAATCCCGAACCTGATATTTTCAGGATTTGCAATCCTGCAACAGAAAGAATCCCAAAGATTTCCGGTTTAGGGATTTGGTAATGAATTACCTTTAGTGAGATTTAGTGTCTTTTGAGTTTTTGTGTTTTATATTTTTTACCACGAAAACACAAAAACCACATAACAGTCTTAAGAAGTCTGCTTGTGGTCGGGCAATCTATTTTTCGACAAATCAGGCATATAAAACGGTTCATATTCATTTTACTTCATAAACACCGATATTTAGGTGCAGGCTCTATTAAGAATTAGTATAATTTTGCACGGTTTTAAATACGGTTAAAGAATGAAAGACCTTTCGGTCGGTAAGGAAAGCAAGTTAATATTGCAGTTTGCGACACCAATGTTACTGGGAAATGTGTTTCAGCAATTATACAATATTGTTGACAGCATTGTTATTGGCCGGTTTATAGGGAAGGAAGCACTTGCTGCAGTGGGAGCATCTTTTCCCATTCTTTTCGCCGTTATTTCACTGGTTATAGGATTTGCAACCGGTGCCACTATTATTGTTGCGCAATATTTCGGTGCAAAACAAATGGGAAAAGTCAAACGTACCATTGACACTTTTTATATTGTTATGTTTTTTGCTTCGATAGTTTTCAGTGCACTCGGCATTTTATTCAGCGATGATATTTTCCGGCTTATACAGCTTCCCGAAGATGTGCTTCCGTACGCCAGTCTATATCTGAAGATATATTTTTCGGGACTGGTATTCTTTTTCGGGTTTAACGGTACGTCTGCCATTTTACGCGGACTTGGCGACTCGAAAACACCACTCTATTTTCTGATAGTTTCCACTTTTGCCAATATCTTTTTCGATATTTTATTTGTTGTGGTATTCAAATGGGGGATTGCGGGTGTGGCAATCGGAACCATTATGTCGCAGGGTGGGGCATTTATTACCGCCATCATTTATCTTAACAAATATCACAAGGTTGTAAAGTTTTCACTTAAGGGAATGGTTTTCGACAGGGATATCTTCAGAAAGAGTATCAGGATCGGAATTCCGTCTGGATTACAGCAATCCTTTGTGGCACTCGGATTGATTGCTCTAATTTGGATTGTTAATCTTTTCGGAACGGATACGATAGCAGCCTATTCGGTGGCTATGCGAATTGACTCGCTTGCTATGATGGCTGCAATGAATTTTTCCTCGGCACTTGCAACTTTTGTGGGGCAAAACCTCGGAGCCAACAAGCCTGAAAGGGTACGGTCGGGTTTGATTGCCACACTTAAAATGACTACTGTCATTTCAATCACAATTACCATAATTGCAATTTCGTTTTCAAAACAACTTATGGGGATATTTACAACTGATGTGAATGTAATAGCAATAGGCTCGAGGTATCTTATTATTGTTAGTTCTTTTTATGTTATGTTTTCAACTCTTTTTGTTGTTTGCAGTGTTATGCGGGGTGCCGGTGACACTTTGGTGCCCATGTTTATAACGCTGCTTGCTCTATGGGTTGTCCGCATTCCGGCTGCCTATTTCTTGTCGAGGTATTTCGGCACCGACGGCATCTGGTGGTCAACACCGATGGGATGGTTTGTCGGGATGACTTTCTCATTCATATATTATAAAACCGGACGATGGAAGAGGAAAGCGGTAGTGAAATTTGATGAGGATAAGTTGGCTATATGACAAAAGCTATTAATTCGCGATTGCTTTTTTCAATGCTTTTTCAGTTTGTTTTCTGCCGTATTCAATCATCTCTTCAGAGCGGTAAAATTCAAATAGTTCACACGAACGTTTGGATATATTGATAAGTAAATCGGGGCTGTGCTTTTCAATCTCTATTTGTGTGAGCCTTACTTGCATTGCATAAAGCGATTTATTCATTAAATCAAAATAGCCCGTATGTTTTTCTTTTATTTTGTCGGATTTGAAAAATTTTGACCATCGCTTATTTATTTGATCAAGAGCTTTTCTATAGTTACTTTCCTCTTTTTTTGTTGATTTTATTTTGCCTGTTTGACTGTAAGGAATGTCGGCATTAAGATTAACGGCAACAAGCATATCGTCATTTGAACGTTTTACAAATTCTATGGGTAGAGGTGCAAGCACTCCACCGTCAACAAGAAATGAATTTTTATACTTTACAGGTGTTATGACGGTTGGAATGGCAACCGAAGCTCTGATAGCAAAAGTCAGGCTGCCGGAAGTGAAAACCACTTCCTTATGATTGTCAATATCCACGGCAACAGCGGAATATGGAATTTTCAGGTCTTCAATGTTGCTGTTTCCGATGATTTTCTCCATCCTTTCGAATATTTTTTCCCCCTTTATCAATCCTCCTTTTGTAACTGCAAAATCCATCAGTTTAATAACATCAAGTTTTCCGAGGCTTGTAACCCATTCTTTATATTCATCCATCTTTCCTACAGCATAAACGCCGCCAATTACGGCACCTATGGATGTGCCGGCAACGGAAGTTATGTTGTATCCTCTGTTCACCAGCTCTTCAATGACCCCGATATGTGCCATTCCGCGTGCTCCTCCACCGGATAATACCAGTGCTATATTCTTGCTTTCCTTTTTCATTTCTATTTATTTCTTATATATGTTTTTAGCTATTTTAACAGGTCCTCGGCATACACAATTTTTATACCATCCTGAAATTCATTTGCATAAGAGCAAACCGAAATTTTATAATTTTTCTCAATACCATATTGTTTAAAACAAACATTACGGACTTCATCATTATCATTCAGTAATAAGAATTTTCCGTTATTACCTGTTACCGTGAATGTATTTAGCGGTTTTGTAAGCCCTTTGCCGAGGAGCTTGAGGTAGCTCTCCTTCAATGTCCAAAGGTCGAAAAAGTATCTGAGTTTTTCATCACCCGTTTTGGCAAACAACTCCATCTTTTCTTTTTTCGAAAAAAACCTTTCGGCAATTTCAAAATTCACTTTTTTAATTTTCTCAACATCAATACCCACTTCAACGCTGTTACAAAAAGCAGCTACGACCCATTCGCCGCTGTGAGATATATTAAAATAGACAGGATTGCCTTCCAGATACGGTTTTCCCTTTTCCATCTTATTAAAGATAAAACTGTTCGTTTCCCTTTTTAATTTATCCGCTAAAATTTGTCTTGTCATAAGTTCCCCGAATAGTGACCGTTGTAAAACATTTACCATTCTGAATTTTTGCATCATTTGATTAACCTCTGACGGAAGAAGTGACAAGAATTTGTTTTTCAGCTTCAAAAACTCGTTTTCAGGTAATATTTTTATTGCATAAACTTCAATCATCCTGCTAATTAAATCTTTTGCAAATTTAAACATTAAAGGCATTGTTTCTTATTTTTATTGTAGATTTGCCAACTACAAGGCAAAACGGTAAATATTTATTACTTTTTGAATTTTATAATTAAAAATGCAGATGACAAAGGAAGAAGCGAAAAAAAGGATTCTTGACCTGACGGAAACAATCAACGAGCATAATTACCGTTACTATGTGCTTGCAAAACCGGTAATCAGTGATTTCGACTTTGATATGCTGCTTGAAGAACTGACAAAACTTGAACAGCAATATCCCGAGTTTGTGCAGCCCGATTCTCCCACGAAAAGGGTGGGTGGTGATATAACTAAAGAATTTGTTCAAAGACAACATAAGTATCCGATGCTCTCGCTTTCAAATACCTATTCCGAAGGTGAACTCATAGACTTTGACAGAAGGGTGAAAAAAGTAACGGGTGAGGATGTGGAATATGTTTGTGAGTTGAAATATGACGGTGTTTCCATCAGTCTCACTTACATAAACGGACTGTTGGACTTTGCCTTGACACGTGGTGACGGAACCAAAGGCGATGATGTTACGGCTAATGTCAGAACCGTAAAATCCATTCCTTTAAAGATTCATGGTGACTATCCGGAAGAGTTCGTTATCAGGGGTGAGATTTTTATGCCCAAAGAGGGATTTGCAAAACTCAACCGGGAACGCATTGAAATAGGGGAGGAGCCTTTTGCCAATCCTCGTAATGCTACTGCCGGTACATTGAAGACGCAGGATTCGGCTGAAGTTGCACGCAGACCCCTTGATTGCTACCTTTATTACCTTTTCGGCGAAAATTTGCCATTTGATAATCATTATGATAACTTGATGAAGGCGCGTGAGTGGGGATTCAAGGTGCCGCAATATATAGCGAAGTGTCGCACAATAGAAGAAATATTCGAGTTTATCAATTTCTGGGATAAAGAGAGGGATAATCTTCCGTTTGAGATTGACGGAATTGTGATTAAAGTAAACTCATACCGTCAGCAGCAGGAACTCGGAGAGACTGCCAAATCACCGAGATGGGCAATAGCTTATAAGTTCAAAGCCGAAAGGGTTGAAACCGTTCTTAATTCAGTCAGTTTTCAGGTTGGGCGTACAGGAGCAATAACTCCCGTGGCAAATCTGGAACCGGTGAAACTCGTCGGTACTACGGTGAAGCGTGCCTCACTGCATAATGCAGATATCATCGAAGCTCTTGATGTAAGGATCGGAGATACTGTTTTTGTGGAAAAAGGGGGTGAGATAATTCCTAAAATTGTAGGTGTGAATCTTGCAAAAAGACCACAGGAAGCTGAGAAATTAAAATTTATTGACAAATGCCCCGAATGCGGTACTCCCTTGGTGAGAAAAGAGGGTGAGGCCCAGCACTATTGCCCCAATGAGGACGGATGTCCGCCTCAGATAAAAGGGAGGATAGAGCATTTTATCAGCCGCAATGCAATGAATATTGACAGCCTTGGCGAAGGAAAGGTGGAAATGCTATATGATAACGGGCTTGTGAAAGATGTTGCCGACCTTTACGACCTGACTTATGACAAACTTATCGGTCTGGAAAAAATATTAAAATCACAGGATGATAAAAAGATAAGTTTTCAGGAAAAAACCGTAAAGAATATACTCAAAGGAATTGAGGCTTCAAAGAATGTCCCTTTTGACAGAGTTTTATATGCTTTGGGAATTAGATATGTGGGGAGAACCGTCGCAGGAAAACTTGCAAACCATTATCATTCAATCGAAAAGCTAATGGAAGCATCTTATGAGGAGTTGGTTCAGGTTGACGAAATAGGTGAAAAGATAGCAGAATCAATTATAAAATTCTTTGCACGTGAGAAAAATATAAAAATAATCAAGAGGCTTAAAGAAAAGGGTATAAGGTTTGAATTGGAGAATCCTCTACAGGTAAAATCTGATAAACTTGCAGGTAAAACCATTGTTGCAAGCGGTAAACTGGCGAATTTTTCAAGGGAGGAAATAAAAACGTTGATAATGGAAAACGGTGGTAAACCTGCTTCTTCGGTCTCAAAAAAGACCGATTTTCTGCTTGCCGGTGAGAATATTGGCCCCAACAAACTTGCAAAAGCAAAAGAATTGGGTATCCCCGTCATTACCGAAGAGGAATTTTTAAATATGATTAAATAAACAATTATTGTTAACAGGTGTATATATAATAAAAACAAAATATTATGAAATTTTTAAAGATTACCGGAATTATTCTGTTTGTTTTAGTTGCACTGTTTTTTATTGTCGCGGCTTTTCTTCCGAAGGAGTTTCACGTTGAACAGTCTGTAGTTATTGACAGACCGGTGGAGTATCCTTTCAATATGGTTAATACATTGAGTAACTGGGAAAAATGGTCACCCTTTTCTCAAAACGATTCCACTCTTGTAAACTCATTCACGGGACCTGCGAGCGGTACCGGTTCCGTTATGTCGTGGAATAGTAAAAAGCAGGGAACAGGCTCTATGAAGATTACGGAAAGTATTCCGTTTTCCAAAATTATCTTTGAACTTGATTTTGGTGATCAGGGAAATAGCTCCGCATATTTAAAATTTGAAGAAAAGGGAAATAAGACGACAGTATCCTGGATTATGGATGCAAAACCCGCCTACCCCGTCGAAAGGGTCGTTTACGCTTTGATGAAAAGTAGTATGAAGGCGGTTTTTGATAAAGGATTGCAAAAGTTGAAATCGGTTTGTGAAAATATTCCGTTTGAAACGGGAAAACATGATATTTTATCTTCTTTAAAATTACTTGAAGGAAGTAACACGTCAGAAAACAATCCCGCTCTTTATGTGTTGAGACTCAATGATGTATATGTGGCTGCAATTAAAGACTCCTGTACTACCAAGGATATGGCACAAGCAATGAAAAAAGATTACGGCCTGTTAATGAAGTACATTATGAAAAACCAACAGGGAGAGTTTGGGAAGCCTGTTACCATTTGGCATAAATATGATGAAAAAACAACTTTCGGCGTTTTTGAAGCGGCAATACCGGTAAGTGAAAAAACGGAAAGCGTAAATAATATCTATGTCAGAAAGTTGAATTCCAATAAGGTTGTTGCAGGTATCCACTACGGTTCCTATGAAAAAACCGCATATATGTACGAAGCCATTATGAAGTATCTGAAAGACAATAAACTTGAGGAGACTGAAGGTCCCATTGAGGTTTATGTTAACGATCCTTCAACGGAGCCTGACCCGGAAAAGTGGGAAACCGTTATTATGTTTCAGGTGAAGTAAGGATGTGCCATACTGCATCAAACGGATGACATCCGGGTGATTATTGCTAATATCTTGGCCCGGCACCCCAAAAATTCTTGTACTCATCGGCATCATCACCATACATCTCAACAATACTGTTGTCCTTGATTTTTATGGTGCACTTTTTCCCTGCTATCTCGGAAAATGCAATTTTATATCTTTCGTTGTTTTTATCAACCATATCAACTTCCGCCAAATCTTTATTGATGTAGGGGATGGCAAGACTTTCGTGACATACAGGGCAAAAGAATTCAAGACGGTCGCCTTCTTCATACCGGAATTCAGGCGGGTGAATAATTTTGTAATCACCGAGTGATGGACTGAGAAGAACTATTCCTCTTTCATTGGCATTGTTGTTTGCAACAAAAACAATATACTCCCTGACATTTAACAAGGCTTTACACTTCGGACAATAATATTTTCTATCCATAGCTCGAAAATTTTGAAATAATACTGCAAATATATTAAATCCTGAGGCCGAAATCAAATATTTTTTTTGTAAAACCGGATTGTTATAAGTTTTGTTTTACTTTTGTGTAATAATTGTAAAGTAACCAAATGGAAGTTATTATGACTGCAAAAAATATCTTTAGAAGAGTTTTCAGCCTTTCCGTATTATTGACCGGGGTTCTATGTGCAATGGGACAGGTTAATGTTTACCATATAACCGAAACTTCCGATCTTGCCGGAAAGAACGGTTTTATATATGCACTTCCCCAAACAAATATCAGGGTTGACATTACGGTTGTGAAGCATGAACATCTGAAAGGTCCCTATGCCGAATATGCCGCAAAGTATCTTGATCTTGAAGATGTTGTGATGAATGACTATGATGAGTATGAAATCACGGGTGCAGAGTTGAATACGGTTGCCATCCCCGACCCTTCACAATACTATTTTGCGGAATTTGATCCCAAGGCGGCAAAAGATGGTAAGGCAACACTTTTTTCGTTGACGGAATCCGGACTTGCTATGGGGTTTAACGGTGGTTTTAGTGCGGAATCATTGAAAGAGATTACAGGTAAAAGTGCTCAAAATGGCGAAGTTTACAAGAATCTTTTTAAATACTTTGCCGAAACAAATCTTTTTGAGCAGACCGATACTATCATAAAAAAAGTTGTTGTTGATACGGCAATTATTGAGAAAAAATATTTTGATCATAAATGGGTTGAAAAGTCCGACGAACAGAAAGCAATTGAGGCCGCCAATATGATTAGCAAAATAAGGAAAAGCCGTTTCGATTTACTGACAGGATACCAGGAAGTGGCTTATGATGCGGGAAGTATTACATATATGGACGAACAGCTAAAGGAAATGGAGAGGGATTATCTTTCTTTGTTTACGGGTCTTACGATTGATAAAACATATAAATATTCCTTTACCGCTTTGCCTAAAGCCGATGCTGAGAGTACACTTCTTCCGGTATTTTCTTTTTCGGAACGTAATGGTGTTGCAGGTGTAAATGCTTCAGGCGGAGAAAAGATTAATCTGAGAATTGAAAAGACTGGGGATATTAGCCTGCTTTCCGGTAAGGTTAAAACAATGGGACAGGATAGTAAAGACGGACAGGGATTCTACTACAGGATTCCTGCAACTGCAATAGTCAGTCTTGAAGTTAATAAGGATATCAAAGTTCGGAAAACCTGTGAAATAAGTCAGTTGGGAGTAATTGCATCTTTGCCGGCAAATGCTTCCGTCGTTCAATTCCATCCCGAAACGGGAAGTGTTAAAACGGTTATTGTCGAGTGAAAATCCTGATTTAATAAAAAAACCGGAGAGGAAATCTCCGGTTTTTTATTGAACCGCATTACATCTGTATATTTTCAGTTTACCTGATATGCATAAGACTAATTGTCTTCGTGTCGGATTCTGTTGTTAAGCGACAGTAATAAACTCCTTTCGGAAGGTTTTCAGCAGCAAAGGTTACATTATGAACACCAGCCTGCTTTTTATCATGAACAATAGTTTTAATTTCTTTTCCGAAGAGATCAAAAATTGTGATGTTGACATCACCTGAGTTTTGAAGTTTATATCTGATTGTTGTTTTTTCATTAAAAGGGTTCGGGTAATTGGAAAGGGAGATTAATTCCTGATTGTTGTTATTTCCAACACTCGTAAGTTGAGGTGTAATCCTTCCGTAATAAACATCCTGTCCGCCATTTAAGGTGTTAGCCCAGGCAAGATGAGCACTGTTGTTGTCGGAAACCATATCGAAATAATCGCCCATTTTATTCTGATTAGGCCAACCCACGTGAGGGTCGAAAGCTTCGGAAAGTTTTTCATTTGCCGACCAAGTCTCACCCTGATCAAGCGAATATGAGTAATATAGTGAAGACCAGTAAGTTCCTGGATTATCGTCCCTTGTATCAAGCCAAACGACATCAATACGACCGTTAGGAGCAACCGACATTGTACCGAACCATTGAATATTGTTTGTTCCCGGGTCATCATTAATTCTGACCGGGGCATCCCACGTATTCCCGCCATCGGTACTTCTTGCGAACATTATATCTCCGTCATCATTTACCGAATTTCTTGAAACGGCAGCGAGAACATAAACGTTACCGTCACCTGGTCCTCCCGACTTATCAACATCAACCCACGCTTGTCCGAGAAGGCCGGCAGGATTAACATTTGTCCAGCCGGTGAGATAGCCGTCAAGGTCAACGGCAACGGGAGAGCCCCAGGTTATTGTTCCGCCGGGTATCTGGGCAGTTGTTGATTTTGTAATCATAATATCATAATTCCAACTTGCGCCTACGGAATACAGATTGCCATCACCGTCAACGGCAAGCGTTCCCCAGTAGGGTGAGCCTGTAAAATCGGTGCACTCTTCGTAAGTGTCTCCGCCGTCTGTGGAACGGGTGAAAAATCCCGGATCACAGATGGAGTATGATTGATTCCAGATAGCATATATGTTTCCTTCGCCGATACCTCCTTCGGTTCTGTCAATTCTCATCCATTGCTTGTCACCTCCCTGCGCATACACAGGTTCACCCCATTCTACTCCGCCTTCTTCCGTTCTGTAAACATCGCACCACATATTATCATTATTATCAACGGTAAGGCTGTTGTAATAAAATTTGCCTTCATTATCGAAATCAAGTACCGGGTCGGAACGGAAAACTCCGGGATTTATCACTCCGGGAAAAGTCCAGGTTTCACCACCGTCGAGTGTATATCCGTATCCGGCCTGCCTGAAGTTGCTGCTGATGTCATCAAACTGTCTCCAGCCTATCGCCATGCGGTTAGGATTTGTAGGGTCAACGGCAATGGAAGGTTCATTTCCCGCATCACCGATGATGTCATTTCCGTTTTCATCAAGATTGACTTGGGTCATAAAAAAGATGCTGCTCTCGTATTTGTATGCAGGCGCGGTTTCACCTTTTTCATTGGGTTTATAAGCATCCTGCAACTCCTCGTGATGCATTTTTCTCAAATCTTTGATACCGTGCTGAGCAGATACCAAAAACGGAACAACAAATAGAATCCCGGCACTTAAAAGAGCCGTGAATGCTTTTCCGGTTTGATTTCTTTTTGTAATAAGCTTTTTCATAAAATTTCCTGTTTAAGTAAGTATTTATATTGGATGTTTTAATTGATTGACAAATCTATTGTTGTTTTGGTTGCCCGAAAGGTCAAAGAAAATGTTCATTAGTATAAAAAGGTTGTTTTAAAAACCATTAGTACATCAACGGATGGCCTGCATTCAACGGCCGGCTTGCCTTCGCCGCATTCAACGGATGCCTTGCCTTCGCTTTGGCCTTCGCGCAGTCATCCGTTGAATTGCCTTGCCTTCGCTTAGGCTTACGCGCAGTCATCCGTTGAATCGCCATTGCCTGCGCTTAGTCAAAAATAGTATCCCACACTAATACCACCAAACGGTTGAATCCCATTATCCGAAATCTCCGGAGAGAAAAACGGAGTGTACCCGATTCTATATACCCAGTGTGATTTTGGTTTATGAAAGGCATAACCTATTCTCGCGAAGAAAATGGCGGTCCAAGTACAATATTCAACCTGATGATAAGGGGTAACTCCAAGACCGTATTCAATATGATTATTTGGATTCGGACCTATTGTCGGGCTTAAATACAACTCGACCGGAAACAGAAATTCCTTCCATACTCCGATGAACGGTTCAAAACCAATCCTGACTATTAGATCTTTGGTTAGTTGTCTGGAATAATTAACGAAATAAATAACCCCGTTTCCACCAAGTTCGACACTGACAATATTCTTCCGGCTCTTTACAACAGTATCGTTTACCGAATTTATTGTATCCCTGTTTTGTGCTTGCAATGAAAATGTAGCAAGAAAGAGCCGGGATAAAAGAATAATCCCGACTGCTTGCTTTAATGTTTTAATTCTTCTTGTTATTGACATAAATAATTATTTTTTCTTCCTGCGCTCCGCATTCAACGGATGACTTGCCGTCGCTTGGGCTTATGCGCAGTCATCCGTTGAATCAAGCGCAGTCATCCGTTGAATTGCCAACGCTTGGCTAATCAATGAAACCTAATTCCGGCACCCACCGTTGCACTGTTCACAAAACTCCGTTCGATATATTG